>SLFV01000208.1 GCA_007124075.1 Roseimaritima sp. | reverse complement strand
GGTGCATCCCGATGGTAAAGGGAGCGTGAATCACCTGGCCGGACAAATCGTTAACGTCATCGCCGGGAAAGCGTTACAGTGAAACCAGCAATTCCAGCATCTCGCTGGCCGTCGCGATAACGCGTGACGAAGCCTGGAACGCTCGTTGGTACATCACCATTTTGATTGCTTCTTCATCCAGGTTTACGCCGGTTACACTCAGATGCTGGGCTCGCAGCGTTTTGTAGTAGTCGTCCGCACCGGCGGTGGCTGCGCGGTTCAGGCTGATGCTTTGGGCAATTTGATTGATCGAATGCTGGATTGAACCCTCTAATGACTGACCATCCAACGACGGGATGGGTCGCCGGATCAAGTCAACCAGTTCCAGCAACGCGTCGGTGTCGTTGCGGATGCCGTGTCGACTGATCGACAGCAGCTCGGGGCTATCCAGCAAGGCGGGGTTCACAGCAAGGGTCGAGGCCGAAGTGCCGACGAAAAAAGTGTTTAGACCCGCCGCAGCCAGGAAACCGCTGGTATCTTCGTGAAAGGTGTAGCCGACGCCTGGGATGTCGGAATTGATCTCCAAGCGTCCCCGGCTGTCAATCCGTGCGGAAATTCCATCGATTGCATTGATATCGGCCACGATCGAATTGATGGTCGAATCCGCTACGGTTCCCAATCGCTGCACCGCGATGCGATGATTGGAAATCAATTCACCTTGTTCATCGACCAGTTGAATATCGAAGCTGCCGTTTCGGGGTGTGAAATCCAGTTCGGCCTGTGACAAGGGCACGCCTTGTTGCAGTGGGACCGTCCCGGTCAAGTGGGTCAAACCGCGGAGCCCCTGTCCCGAAGCATGAACTTGATTGACCACCGTGGCCAGTTCCCGCGCGAATTGGTCCAACTTTTCTAGGTAGCCTCCAAAAACCTCACCTCCCGCTTTTAGCGTCGCGCTCAGGCTGCCAGTGTTGGTGATCAACGGCGAATCGGTGTCGCGGATGCGGACCTCGCGTCCTGTCGCGTTTTGCCCCCTGGCGACATACACGCCACGGAAATTGCTGTCTGCAACCAAATAATCGCCCCCAACGAAGACACTGACCGCCCCATTTCGCTGTTCTTGAACCGTGATGTCGACGATCTTTGCAAGCTGCTCCAGAAGGTTGTAGCGTTCCTCACGCAGTCCGGTCGCATCGCTGCCGATTGCACGACCACCTTCCAGGATCATGATCTCCAGATTGAGCTCCGAAATGCGTTCCACCGAGGAATTGATCTTGTCTGCCAGCGCTGGAATTTCATCGCCAACACGCTGCAAAGAACGGACTCCGTCGGCATGGGCTTGGTTCAGGGCTGTCGTCAATGCTTGGGCTTGCATCAGCACGAAATCTCGCGAGCTGGTATCTGCCGGGCTGTTGGCCAGATTGTGCAACGCCTCGTTAAACGTTGACAGTTTGGCTCCCAGTCCCTGGCCATCCATGCCACCGATCATCGATTCCAGATCGACGTAAGCACGGTTGAGTGTCTCCCCGGCCGCGACCGCGCTTCCCGCACTCCACATCCGCTGCGCTAACGCTTGGTCGATGACCTGGGTGGTTCTGCGTGGTAGAACGCCTTGCCCGACAATCAACCGCCCCAGACGCGTTGCCGTGGCGGGGACAAGCTCAAGTTCCTGGCGGATGTACCCCGGAGTGTTGGCGTTGGCGATGTTGTGACCAACAACCTGCAACCCCAGTTGCGAAGCCCGCAGTGCAGCCGCCGATTGATTGATACTGCTAAATAGAGACATCTTCGGGCAAACCGCGCGGCGGTGATGAACAGAAAACAGGTCTGAATTAGTTATCGGCCCGCACAATCGGAACAATTGACAAATTCAGGCTTGTGACGCGGTTGATTCTTGCAGATCGTTTAGGCATCGCTGGCGTTTTCTCTTGCATGGTTGGGCATCGTGGGCGTAGCTGCTAAACTTGTTCACGCCGATCGGCCTTCGGTTCCAATTGTGGATCTATCGTCTGTTCGCACTCCCTTCGGAATCGATCACCCGCTGTGAGTTTTCCACCATCTAAAGACGCCGCTGATCAAAATCAGGATGGGCCGCTGGCACAGACGGGGCGGCTGCTGAAAAGTTTGATTCAGCAACCAGCGGTGGTAGCATCGATCGCGCCCAGTTCGCGATTTGTCTTGCAGAAGTTGGCGGCAATTGCGAGTGATCCTCAGCTACGCCGCGTCATTGAACTTGGGCCGGGAACCGGTGGAACCACCCGCTCGCTGTTAAGGGAACTCCCGTTGACCGCCGGCCTGCTGGCCGTGGAGATGGTCGAAGAATTCGTCCAGCACCTGCGCAGGATCGATGACCCCCGTTTGATCGTGCATCACGGTTCGGCGACGCATCTGCGTTCAATCCTGGAGCAGTATCAGTGGCCGGATGTTGACTTAGTCGTTTCCGGGATCCCCTTTTCGACGCTGGCCGAGGCGGACGCACATGAATTGATTCAAGTCATCCATCACGTCCTACGTCCCGGCGGGCAGTTGCTTGGTTATCAGGTCCGCGATCATATCAGCCGATACGCCCAACCGTATTTTGGACCGCCGGTGACGGAACTGGAACTGCGCAACCTTCCACCCCTGAGAATCTATCGCTGGAAAAAACCAAAAACAGGAAACGCTGATGAGCAGTAATTGGCCTCCCGCATCTGGGTTGGACCCTGATAATCCTTACTCCAGTTCCACGGCGTCCGGCGTTCCGCCAAGTGGGCCAACCCCCGACGGGGACCCGAATCAGGATGGAATGGCCATCGCTTCACTGGTGCTGGGGTGCGTTGGACTGTTCGGCTGGTGTATCGCTTGCGTCGGCTTTGCGATCGGTGTCGCCGGAATCATCACGGGAGTGCGCGGGCTGAATTCCACAAAGCGACCGCTGGCCATCGTTGGAATTTGTTTGTCCGGGCTGTGCCTGCTGCTGTCGGTCGCCAATATGATCTTGGGCGTTCTACTGGTATTAGCGAGTTAGTGACGCGGTCACTGACGCCGAAACGGGCTTTGCCAACTGGGGGCGATTGCGGCATCGTTGACATGAATACCAGCTTCAACATGCCCATGCTGATTTAAAAATGGATGATCGTGCAGTTGATGGATCGCGGCTAATGTCACAAAGCGAACTCGGCCGTCTTCAAACAGCAAATTCACCCCTTTGCCGTCGTGGGTATCGCATGCGGGTGCCAAGTTGTGTGGGGAGGCCTTCTCGGGATAGACGACCGCATCTCCCAAAATCGCAAAATGGCTGCGACCAGAAAAACGAGCCGACCGGTAACGTCCATCGTCCATGACTCCCAGGGAGTAACCGTAACTACCCCCGCTTGCACGTTGCCAACGGTTCAATTGGGCACCCTGCAAGCGATGCAACTCTGCCGTAGCAGGCAGTTCGCGAGGCAACCACTGCGGCCGATCAAGCGAAGGGCACCACAATGCTTGCAAAGATTCCAGCAAACCCGCCTCATTCAAACGCAGGGCATACATCCCCGCAAAGGCCTCGGGGCCCTCGGCAGCCAGGGGTGGCAATTGCTGCTGCGGATCACGCATGGCATACGTGGCCACCGCGACTCCCATTTGTCGCAGGTTGTCCTGACAGCTCAGTTTGCGAGCCTGAAAGCGGCTGTGTAACAGCCCCGGAAAAACCAACCCCAGCAGGATCGCAACCGCCGCAAAACCGGCAATCAAATCGGGCCAGCCGATGCGGTGGATGCTGCCGGAATCCACTGCGATCGGGTCCGGTCCGGACTGTCCCACCGTCGGTCCGGAAGCATCCGCGATCCGTTTCATGGTCCGTTGTCGCAAATCCGCCGGGGGATTCCGCTCGGATAGTTGTTGCTTGCGCAGCGGCAGCATCGCCGCCCGCAGATTCTCCAGTTCGGTCCGCAACTCTGGATCGTCACGCAACGCCGCCTCGACTTGTTCCATTTCGTGCGGTTCCAGCGCTCCTAGCAGGTAGCCGATGAGGTCCTCGCGCATGTTCACTACACCAACAAATACAAGACAACAGCCGCCCACAACCTCAGCGCAGTGGCTAAGAAAAGGTCAGCTAACTTCCCCGGCCCCCGACCGACACGGTTCATTACGGCCGCGGGCGCCCGGTGGTTCGACAACGGCATTTCAAAAGGGCGACTCCGAGGCGGTTGAGTGGGAATCCTGCCAGGCTTGAGCCAGCCGTTGAAATACGACATGCATCCGGCTTTTGATAGTTCCCACTGGGACTCCCAGCACCTCCGCAGCCTCGCGGTATCGCAGCCCCTGGTAAAAAACCAGTTCTACGGTTTCTCGCATGGTATCCGATAATTCCGCCACCGCCGCATGAACCCACTCCGCGTTTTCCCTGTTGGTGGCCTCCGACAGCGGACAGGGGGTGTCCGCGACCAATTTTTCCAGCCAAGGATTCAGCGCGTCATCATCCACGCTGCGACGATCCAAACTGGACAGCAGATGACGCTTGTTGCGACGTTGAAAGTCGATTGCCGCATTTGTGGCAACCGCGTAAGCCCATGGCCGAAAACGTCGTTTGCCGTCAAATGTCGCAGCACGCAGATGAATTTGTAGGAAGGTAAGCTGAAACACATCGTCCGCCGCGTCGGCGTTACCAAGGTAACGATACAGGTAGTTGTACAGTTCGCGTTCGTATCGCTCGACCAGCACCTCAAACAAGGAGTGTTCCCCCGTTTCGTTGTACGCACACAATAATTCCTCATCGGTCCGACTGTGCGTGTTCGTAGCGGTATCCATAGCAGTAACCCCAAAAACAACTGGAAAAAAAGAATAGCAAATCGCTGTGCGATGTTCCCAACCGCCAACGCAATCTGCTGGCGAAAAAAACAGGAATAGAAACAAACGGAACACGCACCCAGCGCAGTATGAATCAAGATTTTCCAGCAGTCAAACAGGCTGCGAAGCGTCGCTCAACGACTCTTGCCTATCTGGCATGATCGGGTTTCGCTGCATGCCAGGCAGCCCGGGGGGGCTTCCTCAAGCGAATCGCAGGCGCCACCCCGCGATCGGAGCGCCCACGTTTGCAGTAGCCACCAAACAATCACCAGCCCGCTAATCGCGAGAAATGCTTTCAGAATCTCCAGCCACATCGGGGCACCCCTTCGGTCAACCGCCCAAGCCTGCAAAGCCCATAAAACACAGTGATAACAATCCCGCCAAAATCAGTGTGATCGCGGTTCCTCTGACAATGTCCGGAAGTGTAGCGAGCTCCAGTTTTTCACGCAGGCCCGCAATCAATAACAGTGCCAAGGTAAAGCCCGCTCCCGCACCCAACGCAAATACTAGGGATTGCACAAAGCCATAGCCGCGATTGGTCTGAAACAAGGCCAACCCCAGGATGGCGCAGTTGGTGGTAATCAAAGGCAGGAAGATCCCCAACGCCCGAAACAGGGTCGGGCTGGTTTTTTTAATAAACATTTCCACCAATTGCACGGTCGATGCAATCACGGCGATGAAAGCAATCAACTGCAAATAGGGCGCATCGATCCACAGCAAAACCGCATGGATACCGTAGGCGCAGACCGAAGTGATCAACATCACAAAGGTGACCGCTCCGCCCATCCGCGCAGCCGTGGCCAGTTTTCCGGAAACACCCAGAAACGGGCAGATTCCCAAAAAATAGGCCAGCACGAAATTGTTGATCAAACAAGCGTCGACAAAGATCGACCATAACGATTCTGAATGCATCGCACCTCACCCCAACGGACCCGTCATGGCAAGCGTGCCCGAGGATTCACGCCGCTGGGCATATTCGAATCCATGAAACCGCTCGCCCCACCAGGCATTGTATCCGCGTATCCTCCTGAACGCTGGCGGGCTTCCCACATTATCCGTGGCGACCTCAGGGGCCAACCGCGTCCGTCCCAATCAGGCTGGGCGACGCGGCATGCGTCCAAGGAACCCGCGGCGAAGACGGGTTGCTTCGAAAAAGCCCTCGTTATCGTGTTTTTTTAATCTGTCGCTTGCACCAGATGGTGGTGCACGAGACAATTCGGTGGTAACGGCATTTGGAAACGTTCGAAAATGTCACCCCCTCCCTCTTTTAGGTCGTCGTTCCAGTCTTGTGGATTCGCTACCAGCGACTGATAGTGATGAGGCTTGCATCCAGCGGGCTTGCAATGGCGATCGGTCAGCCTTTGACCAATTGGTCGTTCGTTACTCCCCACGTCTGCTGCGGATGACTCGGGCGCTGGTGACCAAACAGGAGGACGCGGAGGATTTAGTGCAGGAAGCCCTCGCTCGAGCCTACTTCAAATTACCGAGTTTTTCCGGTCGTAGCCAGTTTTTCACTTGGCTGTACCGGATCGC
>SLFV01000010.1 GCA_007124075.1 Roseimaritima sp. | reverse complement strand
GGTCGGGGCAAACGATCACCAGTTCCGGGGCCTCGGCGGTCAATTCCGCCGAAAAACCACTCAGGCAACCAATAAGCCAAAGCAGACAGGCGAGGGTCGTAAGTCGTACTCTTTCCAACATGCCCCGGTTCCTCATTAGCATCGCGACCGTAGTTTCCCATTCGCAGACCCCCCCAGCGGTTTGCCCTACAGCAACCTTCCCCGGGACTTCAGTCTAATCTATTGGCTAGTTTAGCGGCCACGCCAATCGGACCGCTTTTATCGGCACAACCAGCACGGGTCCCCGGAACCCCCCGTTGGAGTTCCCGTGTCGATCAATTGCGATTGAATTTATTGCATCGATTGTGCTGGAACTGCCGATAGAACGGCTAGTGCGGAAACTGCCGGATGTTTGTCGGGGGCAGTTTGCGATTCTTTCACCAAACCAATCGACCCGTTCTTGCTGACCCTGGGGGGAGCCCTTCATGTTCCGTCGTTGCCTAATTTGCAGTGCCCTGTTGGCAGGGATCATCGCCGGAGTTGCCGCACAAGCCGAGGCGGACCAGCGCGCCTACGGGCGTTCCTGGGGTGGAGCGGCCAGTTCGCGGGACTGGGACCGGATGTATCATTACCCCTACGTGTACTACCCACAAAATTTTTACGGTCAGGAATACTACCAAAGCAGCGACAGCATGTACCATCGCTATCCGACTGAAATGCGAATCCCGGTTTACAATAAGAAATGGCACAACTACTATCCGTCACCCAGGCGTTACCACTACGGCCATCACTTCCTCCTGGATGTCTTCTAAGGCTAGCAGCCACCGCAGTAATAGTCGGCAGCAGCAGCAACCGGAAGAGAGGGTATGAAGAAGGTTGGTGGATCCCTATCTGCCGCTCGTCTAATCATCCGACTGTTAACCTCTTCTGCTTCGACTGAACCATGGCTCAACGCAATCGCGGCACCAGCGTCCGCCCGATGAATCGAGTGCTGGAGCAGGCTCGTGGGCCCTGCTGGTTGATCGATTCCGACGGAAAGCTGGCTTACCTATCCGCGCGGTGTGCCCCCTGGCTGAATTGCGATTTGTCGCAGCTTCTTGGTTGCAGCACACGGTCGATTTCTGCGGGAGATCAGGAAGGCGAAGCGATCGGGCTTCTGGCACGTTCATTGGCCGCTCCCGACGGACTGCGTGAGTCGAGCTATTTGTGCCGCAAGGTCTCGCCCGCAGTCGCAGGGGCCGCCCCCGCCCAGCCGCTGGAGACACTTTTCATTGCACTGGACGACACCGCCACCAGCATCCTGGCCCTGGCGTCGCATCGTCCGGCGGAACCCCTAACGGCGGACCAGGTTGGGGCTGCGGAGATCTTTGCCCGGCTTCAGCGATGGTGGCGAGAATTGCCCGCGTGGTCACAATTACCCGTATGCGCGGGCGACAGCGCGGAGGGGAGTCGTTTGCGACGGCAATTGAAAATCGCCGCGGCGGTGGACGAGCACCTGTTGCTGGTCGGTCCCGCCGGTTGTGGCAGCGAAGTTGCAGCGAGGGTACTGGCGGCGCAGCATCGCAGCGCGGTTTCCGCGCAAGCCTCAAACCTGGCGGCTCAGATTGTCACGATTGATGGCAGCTTAATGGACGGTGACTTGCTGGAAGTCGCCCTGGACCCGGCGACGCAAGTGCTGGAGGAGTCCGGGCAGAGTCGGGTTGCAATTATCCTGCGCGATCTGGACCAAACGCCCTTGGATGTGCAGCAAACGTTAGGCATCTGGTGCCAACGCCATGCCGGTCGTGTCCGCCTCCTGGCACTTAGTGCGTCCACGATGCGGGAACTGGTCTCCCAACAACAGGTTTCCGCTTTGTTGCAACCGATGCTGAACGTCTTGCAAATTCGATTTGCAGGCCTTGCCAGCAGGGTGGCAGACATTGCAGTGATCGCGACTGCGGTTCTGCAGCAACGACGCAAGCACGAACCAGGTCTGCCTGAACGTTTCAGCCGGACTGCGCTTGATCATATGCTGGTCTATCCATGGCCTCGCAACATGGCGGAATTGGAAGCCGCCGTGCGACAGGCAGCCAACGCGTGTCCTGCGGCAGCCATTTTGCCCGAACACTTGCCGCTGGCGATCCGCAGCTTCAAGCCGCAAGATCCGACGGGGCGTCGCTGGCAAGGCTTCGATTTGGATGACGCGCTGGAACAGTTCGAGCGGCAATGGATTCGACGTGCATTGCACCAGGCACGGGGGAATCGCGCCGAAGCGGCTCGGCTGCTGAATATCAGTCGCGCCCGCTTGCTGAGGCGATTGGACGAAGCCGATGACGCGGAATCCAATCGATGAATTGTGCGTGGTACCTTTGCCGAACATCGCCACAATGGCTGTCGTTGGTCTGGCGGCTTGCCCCGCAAACGCTACCCACTGCTGACGACACGCTTAGCATCACCATGCTGGACCCGACGGTCATGGCGGGTCGCTTGACGATGACGCAGGAAGCCGGGGTCGCGATCTGGTCACTTACGTCGCCGGAACAATGCGCACAGGTGGTGCCACAACTGGGGCGAGCGGTTACGCAGGTCGGAGTCGTTCGCACGCTGCAATTGGCAATTGTTGACCCTCGCTTGCCCGCGTCGGCCAAATGCAAGCTTCAAGCTTGGGAGATCCTGCCGATTGACAATGGCGAGCGACTGGCACGCTGTTTGCCACTAATTCGCCGCTATTGGCAGAAGACCAGCCGGATCGACTGTTAAGGCGGCCGGCAGATTCAATGATCCCCACGCCCGGCCCTGCAAAGCAGGAATAGACGGGAGAGCGAGAGGGCTGAGTATTCTTGTCTGCCGCTCGCCCAAGGTTGCGGAACCGTTGCGTTTTCTGCAGGCCTGCAAGCTTTCTCAATTGATCTAATACCCTGATTCCAAACGGCCCGCAGGGACGCTTGAAAATATCTGTCCTGCCGATGCTTCGCCACTTGTCTTGCTTCAGCCGTCAGGCATGATTCTGATGCAAACGCAGTCTTTCGCGTTTGCAACTTTGCTACACTGAAGGCAAAGTCGAACGGTTCGCTGTTGACCCTTCAACGACCGGCAAGCCAAATGCATTGGACAACGATGGATCTGTTTTCGTACCCTCTGTCAATAACGGTCCTTTCCCCTCGTCTGCTCCGGCACCGCACGGCGGCAAGAGCCGGGGGAGGTTTTTGGGCGGAGAAGGCAAGCACGTCTGTCAATGATGGGCCCTGCCTTCGTCGGCAGTCCAACGCAAGCCGCGTGCTGGCAAGCTTGTTTTTTTCTCTGGCCTTCATTGGCTGGGGGGGGCTGGACGCGGCTCAGACAATCACAGCGGCGGCAGGTTCTGCGGAGACAACGGCCCAGCCCAGCGAGAATCAGTTCGCCTTCGAGGCTCAGATCCAGCAAAGTTTGGCCAAGGTTCGCGACGCGAGCGTCGGGTTTGGTGGGGGCAGCGGTGTCGTTATCAGTCCCGATGGCTTTGTGCTGACGGTCGCTCATGTTGCCAACCTGCCCGGCAGTCGGCACCGGGTGACGTTCCCTGACGGAAGACGCGTTACGGCAACCATCCTGGGCGCTTGCGACGATTTGGATATTGCGGTTGCAAAAATTGATCGTCCTGGCGACTACCCGCATGTTGCGATTGAGCGAATCGATGTTCCGCAGGTCGGACAGTGGATCATTACATTAGGTTATCCCGTTTCATTCGCGCACGGTCAGCCCGCAGCGGTTCGGGTGGGCCGCGTACTGCAAAATCAGCAACACGCGTTCATTTCCGACTGCCCCATTATGGGAGGTGATTCGGGCGGGCCGGTCTTTGATATCCGAGGGAATCTGCTGGGCGTATCCAGTCGTTGCCAGGATCGTATCCATTTCAATGTACACATTCCCTTGACCAAATTCTTCACGTATTGGCAGCAACTTTGCTCGGGTCAACAACTGGCCTTATTCCACGACGGGACCATGCGACCGCGACGCCCACCATGGGATGCAGGGCTGGAGCCGAGGAAATCGGTTCGGATCGAAACTCCCTTCCCCGCAGCATTGGAGCAAGCCTCGCAGTACACCGCCGCAAGGTCTGCAGTACCGGATTTGCAGGCCCGAAAGGGTCGGCAGCGTCTGCCGCCGGGTCGATCGGATGCGCAATACTTGCGCGAGTTTGACGCGGCGAAACAGGCCGCGCTGCACGCGACCGCGAAGATTTTCCTTGCGGAGCGAGCGCTTTGCTCGGGAACCTTGCTGATCGACCCGACCACCACCAGGCCACAACGATACGTGGTCACCAAAGCTAGTTTATTGGGAACCAACGCGATCGATTGGCAGGCCAATCAGGTGACGGTGTTGTTGGCGGAGCATTCCCAGCCGATCGCCGCGGAAATGCTCGGCGTGGACCACGACATCGACCTTGCCGTCTTTCTGGTCCAGGGAAGCGAAATGGCGGATGACGGAACCACCCAGGACAGTGAAGCCGGCGATCGCACAGGGGAAGTGATGGTCAGCCAAAGCAGTCCCTCACCTGCTGCCGGAACCCCGGTGATTTGTGTCCGCGATGACGGTCGCTGCCTGGTGGGGTTCGTAGCCGCGGAACCGCGGTCGTTTGCGATGCGTCAACCTCCGTTGGTGGCTGGGCGGGCGATGTTGGGGGTTTCTGTCACACCGGTGCAACGCGGTGTCCAAGTGACCCATGTGATCTCGGGTACCGGAGCGGAACAGGCAGGGTTGCGGGAAGGGGATATATTGCAAACCGCCGATGAACGTCCGTTGCGGTCGGCCGACGATCTGATCAGTCTGGTCGCCCAGCGCAACGTCGGCAGCACGTTAGAAGTGCGTCGTTTGCGTGATGAGACGGTGGAAACGCTGCAGGTCACGCTGGGTAAGTACATTGTTGATAGTGCCAGTCGTCCTGGATACGACAACTGGGGTGGGGGACCGTTTAGTGACCGACGGTTTGAGATTCCGCACGTCTTGGCGCACGACACCGCGATTGCCCCGGAGGACTGTGGGCGCCCCTTGGTTGATAGTCGGGGAAACATTGTCGGTGTCAATATCGCGCGCGCCTTGCGCGCCGTCAGTTACGCGTTACCGATCAACGATGTCTGGCAAGCAGTCTCCCGGATGCAGCAGATGTAATGAATGGTCGCGGGTTTCCACGTGGGGCAGTTGGCGACGGCAATGTGCGTGGGCTGGTCCTGGTCTTGCTGGTAATATTGGGGTTGGTTCCTTGTGCGTCTGTCCACCGCGCGCTGCGGGCCCAGTTGCCTGCTCCGTCGCGTCACATCGACGCGGAAACCGATGCCAATGCTGATGTGGTTTGCATCATCAACCAGCAACCGCTGAGGCATGATGAATTTAAGGCGGTCCTGGAATCGTTCCTGAATGGTCAACCGTTACACGACCAGCCGCACCTGTTGCCGGCGGTCGGCCAAGTGGTGGTGCAGCGTTACCTGGCGTTGCAAAGCCTTCTGCAAAGGGCGGATCAGGATTTTGACGATGACCTCAGCCTGTCGCAGCAGTGGGAAACCATGTGGCCGCGATACCTGCAAAGCCAGCTTACCGAAGAAAATCTGCGACGCTTCTTTGCTGCACGGCACGCGAAATACGATGGCACGCGTTGGGAGGTTTCGCATCTTTTCCGGCGACCCGCACCGGCGGAGGATCAGTTACGGGGCAGCGACAACGTATCTCCCCAGGAGTTCATGCGAAAGATTAGCGAAACAATCCGCCGCAGCGCGGAACCGGAGCAGGTCTTTGCAACGGAGGCCAAGCGATTCTCACAATCAGTCTCTGCGGACCGTTCGGGACGTTTGGGCTGGGTGTCCGCGATCGGTGATTTGCCTCCGGCGGTTGCCAACGAACTGCTGGATGCGCAACCCGGTGACATCGTGGGACCCATCCAGTCCGCGATGGGCTGGCATTTGCTATTGGTGCATCGCCGACAAGCGGGTGAGCGAACCTTCGCGACTCAGCAACACCCGTTAGTCCTGCGGCGTGATTCCGCCGATGCATTGTTTGCCGCGCTAGTTCGCAAGCAAACGCCACCAACCATTCGCTGGATCGATCCACGCTTCCAGCCGCCAGCCGCTCCTTAGCGACGCAGCCGTTAGCACGCGTTCGCGAGCTCCTTTTGCTTATTTCGCAGCTACATTGGCGGCGATCCGCTCCAGCAGTCGTTTGCTTTTGGCAATCCCTTCAAATTCGCTGAAGTTCCGGCCTGAATATTCAACCCCGACGTAGCAGTGATATCCGTGGTCCAGAACGATCGCCATCATTCGTGGGTAATCAATGGTCGTTTCGTTGCCTTCACTATCAAAGTCCATCGTTTTCGCGCTGACCGCTTTGGCAAACGGCATCAGTTCC
>SLFV01000407.1 GCA_007124075.1 Roseimaritima sp. | reverse complement strand
GCAGGACAGCGGACCATCGTCCCGATTCGCTCGGTCGGGCAACGCAACGTCTTCTGGCAGCCAGGGCATTTGGTTCTTAGTTGCACGGGAATGAACCTTATCGATCTGACGAATTATACGGGGGGCGGTGGCGGTAAGACTCTTCAAGTAATACTTCCGCAAACAGGTCATGCGAAGCCACCCGCAGCGATGGTAGCAACGCTCGCATCCTCCGTCCTCATTGCCCCGCGCTGCGACCCTGATGGTTGGGCAACCGAGGGGTATACTACCAGTATCAGGTGTCCCCATGATAGTCTGGTAGTTGACGGTCGGAGCGATTTCCAGCTCGACATTCCGGGCGTGCCAATGATCGCAACGTCCCTTTCTCACACCCCTTTTCCCAATGGGCTGCTAAATCCCTGAAGCAGTGCTTCTGGCTGGCGCGAAGCTGAGCCCGGCTTAAAAGCGACAGCACAAGACAAGTCTGGCCGATCTCAAAACTCGACGCAATGCGTTTCGGCCTTGGTGCACTAATCGCTTGGGCGTAATCGATTAAAGGCTGCACCACGTCAAGCTCGGACTCGAGCGGGTGAGCGTCCATCACAACATTTCATCAGCCGAACTTTCCGAATCAGTCTGAGCCCGTGTCACGGACGGGAAGCGGCTTCTCGCGGTGGGAGCGAGGCGGTACAATCTGGGCCATCGAGTGGCAGCCAGCGGATGAAAGCGGCACGTGGTCGAACCGATCAAGCTACGATCGATCGTCTTTCGGCCATCAAGGCGAAATGTAAGGGAAGCCTTGCGTTTTCTCGCTCGCGTAAATCGGCATTCATTCCTATGGTTACGGCAAATTTGCTTCCCGAACAGGGGTTGAGCTGGTATCGATTGTCTACCCTCCTGCTTGTTGAACCTGCTGAGCAGGCATCGGGACGACAACAGGTGTTGCTCTATCGGACATCGACCAAGCAAGGAAATGACGCAAAGTCGTTATCGAATCGAATCCGAAAGCTGGAGACCACGGTCGAACTTCCGGGGCTCCAGCCGAGCGTACTGGCTCCGTTGCCAACGGCCTTGGCGGTGCGGCAAACACAGGCGTTTCACGATCAAATCACCGCTCAACTGGGATTGGTCCCTCTGCCCAGACGCAACCCCCATCCCTTGCACTCCAAACTGATTAACATCGGAGTTTCCGGTCGGAATCGGTCTGCATTCATTGAGCAGTTTTCTCAGCAAACCGGAAGACGTGTCGTCATCGATACACAAGCACTCTATGAAATCGGAATCTCGGTTGATTCGCTCGGAGCTTCGCTGAGTGGAGTATCAGCATTCGATTACTTGGAGACGATAACATTCATTTTCGGCATTACGTGGCGAGAGGATGGTCAAGTGATTGAAATCACCACGATCGACGCATCCGAGGGCCGCTTGGAAGAACGTCAAGTCACACTCCCTCCGGTTCTGGCCAGCGACTACGGCAGATTACTGAAGGAACTTGTGAACCCCGATAGTTGGGAAGAACTTGGAGGGCCGGGTTGTGTGGAGGACGCGCGAGGCAATCGCCTACGCATTTCGCAAACTTCCCACACCCTCCGCGCGATTGAGCAGCTTTCCGCAAACTTGCGTTAGGTTGGAACGATCTTGCTGCGGTTTCCTAAGCAGACAGTCTGCCTGGAAAGTCCATGCATCACCGCACGGGTACCCGCTACACCGGTGGGAATCCGTCTTGATGCAGCTGGTTTTGAACACCAGTTGCATCACAGACGTTGCCCACGGTCTGAAAGCGTCGGTTCGGCCACTTCCAGGCACGCACGTTCACGACGCTTTATGCTTTGACTCCAGTTGCCGGGTATACGCGTCGAGCACTCGTTGGTAGCGCCGGTGAGCACGGTCGGTGAGTTCCTCGTAATGCTTAGTGGTTGTGCGCTGAGTTTCGGAGTCGAGTAGTTTTAGCTGGCACTGGAGCACGTGCATCTTGGCTAATACGAAGGTTTCCCCACAAGCTCGTGCCAGTGGATCATCGCTTGGCAACAGCCGAGCAACGTGAGCGATCTCGGTGTCGAGTATGGCTCGAAGGCCCGCCTGAACCTCCGCCCCTGCATCCGCGTAGGGCCGGACTAATTGCTCCCGCCCAAGTTGCAAATAGTGCATCCCATAATCCAGGACGGCGGGGGCTTGTTGCAACCAGTGGGAGACTTGAGCCTGCGCCTCCTCGTCCCCCGCTTCGGCTTGACGACAAGCTCGCTGCAGGGTCGCTAGCGAAGGTAAATGCAGATCGGTGTCTTCAGGTTCCTGAGTATCATTCATCGGTTTATACCCTTGGTGAGAAATAAGAAATCGTAACGCAGGCCAATCTGCCGCCCACGCGGTGGGGCGACACTGTGTCCGCTCCCGCGTTAACAGTTCCCGCCGCTCTTGCTGCTGGGCCTGGTAGCGATGGCGATCGACCGCTTTGCGATAAACTTGCAAATCGTGGATGTACTTCACTATCGGATTGGACAGCGGCCCGACGTACTGTTTATTCAACTGCCCGCCCGCCCGTGTCACTTCGTAAAAGTACATGTTTGACGTGCCCCGACGCTTTTCAACCGACATTTTGCAATCCTCCCTTGGTGACTTGGTTAACACGAATGGCTGTTTCGTGGGGAAGCGACCGTGGGCGACTCAGGTGCCAGGGGAACTTGCCCTGCGACCGCTTGGTCGGCGACAAAGTGTTTTTTTAACAACCGCGATAGAAAACAAGCATGCTGCTGAGCCAGCGACTCATACTCTCTGGCTAACTGACAGGCTGGACGGTGCTGCCAGTCGAGCAGTGGCTTGGGATCGAGGCCCTGGTAGATCCGTTGCTGAATCTGGTCGATCTGCAGCAACAATTGCAACTGTTTGGTCTCACGTCCGTGCCGCGTACTTAAGTCTGGTTCTGTTCTGAGTTCCGAGAGCCGCGACAGCCAATGTTCACAGACAAAACGTCCGCCACGATACGAACTACGGTAGACCGATTTCCGCAATGCATCGGGGGTATCACCCGCCGGATCAAACAAATACGTCGAGATCCACATCGTGGCGGTCATCCGTGGTAACACATCAAAGAACAAGTCGTGATACCACAAGACCACCACGGGGGACTGATGCACCTTGGCCGCGATTTGTTTGAGCGTGTAGCCTGCCAATAATCGGGCTTCGATTTCCAGCGACCGGAGGGGGTCCTGGTTGATTTGGCAAGCAACCTGAATCGCCGCTGCCGAGGGACAACGGCTGACGATGCCCGGGTCGGCAAGATACTGCCACGCCTTCCAGATCAGTTCGTTTTCGGAACGTTTCACGCTGCGTTGCTCCTTAAGCCACTCCATGGCTAACAGCCAACGCCAAGCGGGCCCCTGAAAACAAGCCTGCCCCTGCGGCCAGTCTTGACGCTGTTTGCGGGCACAGGTGCCCGGTACATCGTCGTCCCAATCCTCCAGTGCGGCTTGCCAAGCATCCCCGACTTCTTTGGTTTTCATCGTTTTTTGCTCCCAATTGTCAACGGAATCGTGATGTCAGAACGACTGCAATGCATGGTAACCCCCGCTGGGTTCGCCTCCAAAAACGTGAATACGGTTCAAAAAACGGATTTCTCGATCGCCCCACAACCCCGATTCGTTTCCATAAAAAATAGGGAAACGGCGTTATCGACACTGCAGCGGGGCTAACACCGCTTCAAACGGCCCACATGGCGGGTTTTGTCGCGAATCTGACGGCGCGACACCGGTCATTTAAAAGATCGCAAACGTTACCCAAAAAAAGCCTCGGCGGATAAGGCGGCAGCGTTCTCGCCTTCGCCGCTGCGAGCTGGCTGGCAGGGAATCCCCAGCCCCAAGGGCTGGAGCCCACGCAGCCACGAAACCGTGCTGGTCCGGTAAAATGCTGATAGTTAGTTTTTTATGACTGACGCAGATTTTCCCTGTCCCCTGATCGGCTCGGCTCCCGCTGTGTCAGTTAGTCGCCCGTTGCTAATCCGTTTTGAAAACCGAATCCGATCCACAACCAGCCTTTTCACGGCGGCGGATGGTTTCTTCCGAACATCAGAAAATCGGGCGTTGGCGAACTGCGTCCCTTTGGAATCCGACTGACTTGGCAGGGCAGTCGTTTCCGTTTCACCAACCTGCCGATCCACACAGGAGAGCGAAAAATGCTCGTTCAGATCACCAGACTGTTCGGAAACTTTCGGCTGGCAGCATTGGCCCTAACCTTCGCCATGGTGGCAAGCACCGCAGCGGCTCAGTGGCCGAGCACCCAAGTCAATCCACACAATGTCCACGGATACCGGCCGATCGGTCCCGGTATCTCCCACAATCCCTGGAACGGAAACACTCATATCTCGGGGGTCGGCGTGCATCGACCAGGCAGCGGCTTTTATCACCACGTCGGTGGCGGATACAAACAAAATTTTCAAACGGGGAACATTTACAACCCGACCACCGGGAGCTACACCACGGGCAAGCAACTGCGTCCGCAACCGGGCCACTACAACAACTTCGGCATCGTCAGACACAACCGGACCACCGGCAGCGTTCACATTCCGGGAGCGGGTGTTTTGAAGCAGTCCGGCGTCTACACCCCGATTGGAAACGGCTACTACAAGAACCATAACACCGGAAATGTCTACAACCCCACGACCCGGGCATACAAGTCGAGATGGTAATGATCGTGCCGCGTGTTGATGCTGTCGCAATACCGCAGCGCCTCGACTAGTGCGACGGCCCGCACCATAGCACTCATCCGTTCGGTCGCTGCCTGTCGACTTTCGGCCTTGTTTCAGCGGCATTCACCTTTTTGGAGCGGGCGGGTGCTTGCGGTACAACTAGGGACAACTAGCGGAGTTTGTACTCTACGTTCTCCCTCACGTGTGCAACGAGCGAGGTGTTTGATGTTTTCAGTGATTGACCCTGAGTCGCCTCCCGCGACGCGGCTGTCCGAACGACCCCAGTGCCCTGAACCCCAAGTTGACTTCAGCAGTGAAGCCATCAACTTGGCGGAACTGGCCGCCGCCCTGGAGGAATATCCTGAAATCTCGGGTATCCACGATGCCTGCAACGCCTTGCCGTTGCCGTGTGCGGGGGATTTGTTTCGACTGATCCGCTCGATTCAGCAAACAGGCTTCATCGAACCGGTGCTGGTCGATGATTCCGGAGCGTTGATCGACGGTCGCAGCCGCATCCTGGCCACCTATCGCATCGGAAAGAAAGCCCCCGTGCAGACCACGGTGGAACCCGCTTGGAATATCGCACTGGCCAACGCTGCCCGGAGGCATCTGACCAAATCCCAATTGGCGATCCTCGCACTGGAGTTGCTCCCGCAATTCAAAGCCGACGCCGCCGCCCGCCAACGCGCCGCCCTCCGTCGAGGCAAGGACTCAACCGAAAAAACTGAACCGACGGGCCTCACCGGATCCGCCGCCAGCTTAGCCGCCAAACAATTTGGGGTATCGACCTCCTTGGTCGAACAGGCGTTGCAATTGCCCCAAGAATATCGCAACCGCGTCCGCGTTGGCGAATTGACGATCAGTAAAGCGAAAAAACTACTGGATCGCTCAAAACGCTCAGCCGCCCCCCGCGATGCCCGGCACGATCACGACGGGGGCCAGACCGGGGGAAAAGTAATTCGCAGACGATACTGCTCCGCGTTCGTGGGGGTACTCAACCATCGGGAAACTCTGAACGAGGCGATTCTCTTCAAAGGACACATGGACGATTGGCTCGTTTGTACTTCGTTTAGTACTAAGTATCACTACGCACCGAACCGAATGGCTGCGACCATCCTCGCGGAAGAGCTGCTCGTTGAACATGCCGACGGCAAGAGTGCGGACGACCAGGCCCCTGAGGAATGCTCCGACTTTTGGAGCGAGGGGGATCTCTAAGCATTAGGGAATCCATGACCAATGAACCCAAGGGTTATGGAGCTGTCGATGCTAAATTTCGGGCCAAAAAGCGTTATGTGAAGGGGATGGTGGCTGCGTAGCCACCGGCTGCTTACCCCCTGTTTGCAAGGAACGTTTTCCATGCCTGTCAACACGCTTCATGCCCAGATTGCCCGCCGTACCGGCGAGGACCTTCACACGTTACGGCGTCACGGTTTCGATCTGTTACGCCCGCTCCCCCTGGAGCAAATGACCGATGAGGATCGCGCGCCGCTAGTGATCGATTGGGATGATTTCGACGCTCCGGGATCGACGCGGTATCAGCGCGGTTGATTTATCATCGAAATCAAATCTTGAAAGGTTAGTTTTTCGTAACCCCCGGCATTAACGCCGGGGGTTTTTTCGTTCATGAGTAAATTATCTACGCTTAACTTTGAAGGAGAAATCAACATGATCACTC
>SLFV01000463.1 GCA_007124075.1 Roseimaritima sp. | reverse complement strand
CGCTTCCCCTAGTTTGTACAGCAGCGGCCGCTAAGGCAATTGTCCGCAATGCGTTTTTGCCTCTAAACTATTCTAACTCCAACAGTTTAGCAAAAATCCAAAAAATCACCCTAAAACCGCACTTTGGAGCACCTGCCTCCGGCAGGTGCTCCCCAATTATCCCCTGCTGCTTAATCGTCGCCACATTCGTTGTTTTTTTACAACACGACGGCCCTGAAATTCTGCGCATTTTAACAAGCGATTGCCACTTGAAATCGTTCATGCCCCGACTCCTCGATTACTCGCATCAAGACCCTGCCTGGAATCTAGCAATCGATGAAGCATTACTCGTCGAAGCTGATGCCCAACGGTTGCCGACCGTGCTGCGACTGTGGGAGTTTGCGCAGCCCGTGGTCGTGCTTGGGCGTGGTTCCAAATGGGCATCTGAAGTACATGCCGACTACTGCCAGGATCAACAAATCCCGATTCTTCGTCGCTGCAGCGGCGGGGCTACCGTCATGGGAGGTCCGGGCTGCTTGATGTACAGTCTGACCATCGATTTGCGGACAAATCCAAAGCTGCGAGTCTTGGATCAGATGCATCAATATGTCATGCGGGCCGTCCTAGATAGTGTTTTGGCAGTCGTGCCCAAGGAGGAGCATTCCCAGTTGAGCATTCAGGGTATCTGTGACCTTACTTACCAAGGACGAAAATTTTCAGGGAACAGCGTGCGGATTTGCCGGCAGCACGTTTTGTATCATGGTACGATCCTGTATCGGGTTGATTTGGATTTGATTGCCCGCTGTCTGGCGATGCCCCCACGCCAACCGGAATACAGGAATCAGCGTTCGCATGAACGATTTTTGGTCAATATTCCAGTCGAACCTTTGGGTTTGCGTGCGGCCTTGGGCGAGACGTTTGCGGCTGAACATCCGTTGACAGAATTACCGCTAGCGCAAATTGACGATTTGGTCCGTTCTCGGTACGGCAGCCAAGCCTGGAACCTACGGCATTAGCAACGACGGATCGGAGGGATCAGCGGGTGCTGGAAACGGAGCACCAGCCATAAAACGTTCGGCCTCGATACAAATACGATGCGTAACGTGTCAGTTTGCGCTCAAACAGTACCAGTGATTGGCGCCTCAAACGGTGCCAGTTGCCCCCGTACCCCGGTCCTTCGTCGGATGGAGGGCTTCTCCCCGAAAACCCACCGACGAGGACCCCATGGCGAATCAACTGACGATGGATAAATCACTGGCAATCAACAACTTAAGCCTCGCTGGATACTCCGAGCGCCGGATCGCAGAAACCCTCGGTGTCTCGCGTGGGGCCGTCCGCAGGCATTTAGCAACGGTTTGTGACAGTCTCGGTCACTGCGGGGACCACCGGATGTGCAAGAATTTCGGGACACCGACTACTCTGGCCACTCATTCGATGCACCCACCGAAGCCGATGACTCTCAGGAACTGGCCTATGTCGACATCGACACCTTCCTGGCGAGCTTCTAATTATCCTTGCTACGGATCGGCACGGGGGACTTGCGCGCAAGTTGTAAGCTCAACGCCTATTTTGCCAGCAGCAACCTGCCGAATGGCCTCCAGCAGCCCTCCAGTCGGTTCGCCACCTCCAGAAACGCCCTGGGGATTGGAGTTCTGAGGGGTGGGCGGCCTTTCAGAACTCCAATCCCTTGACTTGAGCATTTGCCCTGATATCAACCAGTAAAAGCCTAGAAATCAAATTTCCTAGCAGTCAGTCACAACGCCAGCCTCGCACGAACATCCTCAAATTCAGTGTCTTCAGCGTAAAGTCGCTCAAATTCGCGCCGTGCCTGCGTCTTGCGCCCCACCTGATCATAGAGAACTGCACGGTCATATCGGATCTGATGCATCAACCCTTTAGGCCTGTCCTTGCGGCGGCGGTTGGCCAGTGTCAACACGTCAATCGCTGCGTCCGGCAGCCCCAGTGCGGCCAGTGCGCGGCCACGATAAAGCAGGATTGCAGTATCAACCGGGGTGTCATTGTCGACATGCGCAGTCGCACGCACAACGCGGTCCATCAGCGCGCGGTCATCCGGCGTGTCGAGCGCAAGTTCCGCAATGGACAGCACCACCACGGGATCAGTCGGGTCGATCTCCATCAGCCGCTCGATATGCACCATTGCATCAGCATGGTGGCCCTCGATCTGCGCGATTTCCACCAGAACCAACCGCGTGCCACGCTCGCGTGGGAACACATGGGCGAAGATATCGCTTGTGATTGGCAGGCTGACCTGCGCGGCAATGTGATATTTGGCAAACAGCCTGCCAAGATCAGCGGGCCGGTTCAGTGCATACTGGAAATGGGCCTTGGCATGGTCGAACTCTTCTCGCCGCAGACGGATCATTCCGGCCATCCAGGCGGCGTCAAGCAGATGGCGCGCATCCTCCAACGCGCTCAGCGCAGCGTCCTGATCACCCTCATTCAGCGCCCGAATGCCGTCGATGAAGCGCTTCTCCTCTGCCGGTGTCATGAGTCGCTGGAAGAACCCCAGTTTCAGCCGGTCACGCTGCGGCACCGACGGCCCAGGGGCCGCACCACCGCGTCCGGCGCGCTTGCGGTCATGGACAGTGTAGAACAGTCCGGTTCCTGGCAAACCAACTGTCGCCCGATTGCCGCGTGGACTGATCGTGTATTTGGAACCGCGCGGACCCAGTGACAGCGACGCGTTCGATTTCGACAGGTTCAACGAGACCCCGGGGGCCAGGCGGACACGGCGCCAGAAACGGAAGCTCATGGCTGTTGCTCTGCGGTTGTGATTACATTGTCAGAGCCTTGGTTACTACCATCGTCTTGGCCCGATTCCCAATCGTCATAGGTGCGACCATCGGGGAGCTTGCAAAATATTCTGCCATTCGCGCTGGCACTGATAACAGTTGCGGCAGCCGCAGACGCGGATGAAAATCTGTAGTCATTGGCAAAAAATAGAAACCCATCCTGTTCTTGCAATACCCCGGTATCCAAAAGCGTTTTTCTCAAATTGATGGTTCCACGCGGGATAGTTGCAGTGGTTTTGCCCCTTGCCTTGGACCCCGCCGTCCTAACGAAATCACCGGAGCTGAGCCTCGTCGTTGCTGAAAATCCCTCGCCTCGAAAAAAGAACACCTCGTCATCCAAAGGTGTCCCGGTCGCCATTTCAAAGGCAGTTTGCGCAGCATCTCCAGAAGGCATGTTGCTATTAGCCCGCACTATTCACCAAAGACGTCTGTCGTGTAGAAACCACTGCGTGAAAAACTACATTTAACGGTCCACTACAATCAACCTGAACGAAAAGCAGGATCACAAGCAGGATCACGCGATGTTGTGCAGGTCAGGGTAACCTTTTTTGAGCCGGAATTCAATCGCTCCATGAAGGTCCAAGGGATCGACCAGCGGCTTGATCGTGTCGTTACCGATCACGCCACGCCGGTTGGCAGTGGCACGGTCGCCCGAACAAAGCGAATTCCGGTTGAGTATCGGGCCGAAGCCGCTGTCATCGCATGGATGAGACACCAGACGACCGGATATGACGATATGGTGATCCCACGACTTGTTGGAAAGCTGTCGTCGTGGTGAAATGAACAAGTAGAACTGGCCACTTCGACACGCTATTGAGAATAACCAAGAGGACCAGCCATGAGAACGATCATCACAATTGCGGCGGCCTTGCTGGCCGTTTCATCGGTAAATGCCCAAGACATCCGGAACATCCACTGCGAAGGAACTTACCAGCACCACCTGCAAGGCATCTGCGCGGACAAGGAAGCGATCTACTGGTCTTTTACGACAACGCTGGTGAAGACTGATCTCGATGGCAAGCTGCTAAAGAAGGTGCCGGTCGCCAACCACCACGGCGATCTTTGCTTCCATGATGGCAAGCTCTATGTCGCCGTGAATCTCGGCAAGTTCAATGATCCGAAGGGCAATGCCGATTCGTGGGTCTACGTCTACGACGCTGAAACGCTTAAGGAGATTGCCCGGCATGAGGTGCAAGAGGTTTTCCACGGAGCGGGCGGGATCGGATTTCATGATGATCACTTCTTCGTCGTGGGCGGGTTGCCAGATGGGGTCGAGGAGAACTACGTCTACGATTACGACGCCAAGTTCAGGTTCGTGGAGAAGCACGTCATTAAGAGCGGGCACACGCATCTGGGGATTCAGACGGCGACCTTTGCCCATGACCGCTGGTGGTTCGGCTGCTACGGCAACCCGAGAATTCTGCTCGTTACCGATGCCGATTTCCAGATGAAAGGTCGGTACGAATTCGACTGCTCTCTGGGAATCGAGGCGCTTCCCGAAGGCCGATTGCTGTCGGCAACGGGAAGATGCGAGAGAGACAAGGGCTGCATCGGAAGTGTTCAGGTCGCAGTGCCCGATGAGAAAACAGGCCTCAAGTATTTGGGACAAGGCAATCAGAAATGACGAATACTGACAATTACGTCCGTCTCGGACGAAGAGCCTTCCTGAAGCACGAGACGCTCGTGCTGACAGCTGCTTCGCTCGGTTCATCGAAACTGCTCGCCGATGACGAAGCTTCCCGCCTGCGTGTTGGACTCGTAACCGATCTGCACTACGCCGACAAAGCACCGGCTGGAACTCGGCACTACCGGGAGACGCTTGCCAAGCTCGAAGAAGCAGCCCGGCAGTTTGAGAAAGACAAGCCATCGTTTCTGGTGGAACTGGGCGATCTGATCGACGCTGCCGACTCGGTCGACGTGGAGCAGAGTTACCTCAAGACGATCAACCAGAAGTTCTCAGCGATCTGTAAAGACCGGCATTACGTCCTTGGGAATCACTGCGTGGACACGCTGAAGAAAGAGGAGTTCTTGGGCGGGGTGGAGCAAGAGAAGTCTTACTTTTCGTTCGACCGGGGCGACTTCCACTTCGTCGTGCTGGATTCCTGCTTCCGTAGTGATGGCCAGCCGTATGGCCGGAAGAACTCTCATTGGACCGACGCCAACATTCCGGCTGCGGAGATCGGGTGGCTGGAGAGCGACTTGAAGGCCAACGACAAGCCGGTGATCGTCTTTGCTCATCAGCGACTCGACGTGAGCAACAACCACGGCGTGAGGAACAACACCGATGTGCGAAAAGTCCTCGAAGCATCAGGCAGGGTGTTGGCCGTCTTCCAAGGGCACAGCCATCAAAACGATCTCAAGGAGATCGGCGGCATTCACTACTGCACGCTGGTTGCGATGGTGGAAGGCTCGGGGTCCGAGAACAACGGCTACTCGCTCATGGAAATCGATCCAAGCGGCACGATCCACCTCACCGGCTTTCGCAAGCAGAAGTCCTACGAGTGGGAGCGACGGGGATGAACAGCCTCTTCACCGATCTCCCGACCACACTAACCGAGGAAGTGGTCACGGTCCTCGCCGAGAACCAGCACGTTCGCATCGACCGGATCGTTGGGGGGTGTTCTGCTATATCTGCGAATTGGGCGATGCTGACGGTGGTCAAGAAAGCCAATAGGCTTTGGGGAGTCTGGAAGCGAATGGTTTGGGCTGACCAGTATTTTCGACCTTCATCGACGTGCCGTGTCTGGGGCGCCAGCGGCCTAGACCCACAGCCAGGTCCACAGGCATCGTAGCCTTTTCCGCGTTCGGCTATCCTTCCAGCCCGCTTCGCTTCCTCCGTCTCTTTCGTGATGCGCAAGAAGTGGATGGGGACAAGGGAGGGCAACAATCCAAAATCAGCCCAAGCACTTCTAAATTAACCCACCATTAAGCGGCGAGTTGGAAATAATTTGGGCTGGTGGTTTGTCAACGATAAAAATTAGAGCTGATCCGTATCGACAGCCCTGATTCGCCACGAGACGGAATGGTTCATGGGGGCACTACGATCTGGTTAACCTGTGATACAATCAGACGCGACGGCGGAGTCAGCGGATTACAATCTGGTTCTCCGTGGTCGTTGTGGTTAAAGTTCAGCCTCAGATCCGCGTTAGTTATTATTTGTCGAATTTGGAATTCTGTCATCACTATTCAAGCCCCTTTTTTCTCTTCTTGCACCATGAATGAACCGGAGGGCAGTCGGCCTATACCATTTTCCGATCTGCAGTTATCGTCACTGATGCAAAGAGCCTTGGGGCAAGCGGGCTTTACCCACCCCACACCGATTCAGGCTCAGTTGATACCGCTGGCGCTTGAAGGACTTGACGTCCTGGGACAAGCACGAACGGGGACTGGCAAGACCGCCGCTTTCGGGATTCCCATTTTGGAGCAAGTTGACAGCCTGCGTCATTGTCGTGATCCGCAAGCATTGATTGTCGTCCCGACTCGCGAATTGGCCGATCAGGTCGGCAAGGAATTAAAGGTTCTGTCGGCGGGCATCCCGACGGAGATTTGTGTCCTGGCT
>SLFV01000328.1 GCA_007124075.1 Roseimaritima sp. | reverse complement strand
TCCCGGCCAACCACCAGCGTCTGAGCAACCTTCAGCACCCGGCCAGCCACAATCACCCGGCCAGCCACAACAGCTAGGCGTTCCCGGTCCGGTTGCTGACGTCGTTGCCACGGTTAATGGCGATCCGATAACCAAGCCCGAATTGGAGCTTTCCGTATCGCAGCGTTTGAACAATTTGCAGCAAGCGGCGGAGGCCCAAGGTCAGGCCTTGGGTCCAGACGCCGCCCAGCAAGTGCGTAAGGAAGTTCTTGACACTCTGATTGAAAGTCGGCTTGTCGAGCAGTATGTCAACGAAAATGGCCCGGCGGTCGACGCTTCTGAGGTGGAGTCCGCGCTGACCGAAGTCAAGCAACAGCTTTCTGCTCAACAGATTCCATTCGAGCAATTCCTGGCGTCGCGAGGACATACGGCAGATAGCTTCAAGGATCGTGTCGTCGGTTCGTTAGCTTGGCAAAAGTTCCAGCAGCAGCAGGTCAGCTCCGAAAAGCTTGAGCAATATTTCCAGCAAAACCAAAATGCGTTTCAGGCCGAAAACTTCGAAGAGGCTCAACCGCAGGTAATCCAGGCTTACGTTGGGTCATTGTGGTCCAGCATCGTTCGGCAGATGAAGTCGGGGGCAGAGATCAGGGCGGGGAATCCGTCGGAGCCAGAACCGCCGGTCGATGCATCGGGACCGATTCGAGTTCCTCCACAATAGGTTTCATCGTTTTCGCTCGAATAGTCTGGGGCTCACAAATGCCTCCTTGGGAATCGGGCTTGCAGAAACGCTGTCTATAGCCCGATTCAACGGGAAAACTCAAGAAGTCCGCTGGTTTGGGCTTGTCGCAGGGAGGTGGGATTTGGTAGCGCTCCAGGTATTATCTTCGGATCGACCCTGGAGGTTAGGGCAATGAATGGATTTGCTTTTTTGGCGACCGTTGCAACAGCAATGCTCACGGGCACTCCCTCGGACAGTGGTGTTGTTCATCAACGGGTTGACCTCATTGAACTAAATCACTTCATTGACGACTCTGGTCGGCACGTCTTCGATCAGTTGATATTTTACGATTGGTCTGCCGAACATGGACGATACCACGTACGGGCGTGGCGTCTTGTGAAATCTCCGCAGCAATTGCCGACGCGATCCTGGAACCCACGGTGTTACCGGTGCGTTTGGCATGACGACGGTGTTCTGCGAGAGGTTTGGGCTCCGATTTTTCGTGAAACTTGGTCGCAAACCGATCCTGAGCGAGAAAACCGGAAGGTTTGGAGCGAAGACCGCCGCCCTGACTTGCGCCGCCCTGACATCGCACGGCAAAGAGCGTCTCGCGAGACGCAGCCCTAAACGTTGTCGCCGCCCGGTCACTGCGAAAGCATTTCGCCCGCAGCAATCGTGGCAAGGGCTTGGTGCAATTGAAGGTCAAGGTCATAGGACTGGAATCGTACCGCCCCATCGGCCAGTACCACATTCCAGCCTGCTGCGTGTGCGCTGCCGAAATCATGACATGCCAAGCAGTCGGTTCGCCGGTCGCGTGCCGGTGGCCGGACCGCATATCTTAGATAACTACTGGGCGTGTCGTTGTCCAGCGGATCGCCAGCGATAGGCAGTTGGTCCCCCTGTCCCCTGCCGTCATGGTAGTGAGCGGACTCCACCGACTTTTCACCCACCAGATAAGACTGGCTTAACCCGTCCAAAATATCGCGATCCGATGTTCGACGCCCCATCTGCCAAATCCCATGATCGGTAATTCTTACTGAACGTTGACTGAAGCTGGTACCGTCGTTGGGCACATACCCCTTACCGCCATTGATGGCATAATCGGTGCGAGCCGCGAATTCTCCATATTCGGATTGATAGTGAGGCAACATAGGATAGGCGGCAGCATCACGGCGCGAGGGGCAATGAAAAGTTGCCACGGAGGTTTGGTACAACTCTCTCCGCTCCGATGCAGGCGACGTTGCCTTGAATTCCTGCAGGCGTGTCCATCGGCTGGCCAGCGAGTCGTGCTCCAGAAACCGCAGCGATTGTCCAATCCAGTTGATTCCCAGTAGGGAGGAATTGGCTTGGTTGTTATCGAAAAAGACTAACTCGGGCTGCACTTCGCCGGCGTAGCCGGGGAAATAACCAAAGGTTGACAGGTAGTTGTGGAAGGCGAGTCCGATCTGCTTCAAGTGATTCTGACACTTCGCTCGCCGCGCGGTTTCACGCGCCGCCTGGATCGCTGGCAGCAGCAGCCCCAGCAGAACCGCGACCACCACCAGCACAACCAGTAATTCGACCAAGGTGAAGGCTCGACGCATGGTTCATCGAATCAAGTTTTCTGACGTGTTTATTCCCGACCCCAGATCGGTCACCAAAACATTACCTCCGGCTCCTCCTGTAGCTGAAGTGCCGGGCGAGGTAGCTTTGCATCTGCAGTCTACGACATCCTATCGCGTTCGAGGCAACAAATCAAAGCATTGTTGGGTTCGGCCCAGCACGACTTGCCTGCCGCCACTAAGAATGTTAGGCTTCCGCCCAATAGCTAGCCTAGCCGAACAGCTAGCCTAATAGCCTGTTGAAAAAAAGGAGGGCCATCGCGTGGTACGGTTTCGCCGAAGACAGATTGCGTGGCCGACGCCAGCATTGTGATGGGTTCAGGGAAGGCGGTGGTCGACGATACTAAGATTTCCCGTAAATCATGAAGCTTTACGCTGGCATATTTGCCTCTTACCTTGCGCACGCCCAGCAGCGTCGGAACCTTCAGGTACTGGCGTTTTTACTGTTGGTTTTCTTGTTTTTACTGGTCGTTTTTTCAATTGGATTCCTGCGGTTGATGGAACGGGAGGGGCAAACTCACTCCTGGCTGACCGCCGTCTATTGGACGATTGTCACGATGTCCACTTTGGGCTTCGGGGATATCACGTTCACATCCGATCTGGGCAGGATCTTTTCCGTCGTCGTTCTGCTGTCGGGATCTTTGTTCGTGTTGGTGCTGTTGCCCTTTACGGTGATCCAATTCTTCTTCATTCCGCTGATGGATGTGCATCGTGCCGCCCGCACGCCCACTTCGCTACCACCGCGAACCAAAGGTCATGTTCTGTTAACAAACTTCGGTGTCATCGAACAAACGCTGGTCAGACTGCTTGACCAATCACGCGTCAAATACTCGATCTTGGTCGAAGACCAGCAGGAAGCGTCGAATTTAAAAGATCGTGGCTTCAATGTCATGCTGGGCAACTTAGACGATTTGGAAACGTACCGGGCAGCCCGAGCCGATCAGGCCGCGTTAGTCGCGAGCAGTTCCAGCGATACGCGTAACTGTAACGTAGCCTTTACGGTTCGCGAGCTGACCTCTGCGGTGCCTGTGGTTTGCACCGCAACCAACGCTGCTTCCGTGGATATTTTGGAACTCGCTGGCGCGACTCGCGTGCTGCAGTTGGGTGAAAGCCTGGGTCGCGCCTTGGCTCGTCGAGTCTTGTCCGGTGACGCAAAGTGTCACGAGATAGGCCGTTTTGACGACCTTTTGCTCGCTGAGGCACCCGTGGTTCGAACGCCACTGGTTGGTCGTACGCTTCGCGATATCAACTTGCCTGCCCATGTTCCTGTAAACGTGGTCGGTGTTTGGGAGCGAGGCCACTTTTTTGCTGCGGGCCCCGATACGGTGATTCACGAAAACAGCGTGTTAGTGATCTCCGGAACCAAGGAGCAGTTGCAGCAGTTTGATTCGTTGTTCTGCATCTATCAAACCTGTGAACCCAAGGCGCTGATCATTGGTGCGGGGCGTGTTGGTAATGGAGCCGCCGCATTTCTGGAGGAACAAAACTTTCAATTCTCGGTCGTGGAGCGCCAAGCCAAGCGGAACCGAGATCGAAGCCGATACGTCATCGGAGACGCAGCGGATTTGGAGGTGTTGAAGCAGACTGGGATTGATGACTGCACGGCCGTGATTGTGACGACGCATGATGATGACGCAAATGTTTTCCTAACACTCTATTGCCGAAAGCTGCGTCCCGATGTGCAAATCATTGCCCGGTCCAACCTGGAGCGAAACGTCTCCACGCTCCATCGCGCCGGTGCGGACTATGTCCTGTCGTACGCATCTGTGGGGGCGGTCGCGTTCTTCAATCTTCTCCGCCGGACCGATCTTTTATTGGTGGCCGAAGGGTTGCATGTCTTTCGTTTGAGGACTCCCGCAGCATTGGCTGGGAAATCGTTGGCCGAAAGTCATTTGCGTGTTAGAACAGGCTGTAACGTGATCGCAATCTTTCATCGCGGAGTCATGGACAGCAACCCTGCGCCTAACAAGCCTATTCCAAAGGATTCGGAACTGGTGTTGATCGGGGATACGCAAGCAGAGAAACGCTTCCATGAATCGTTTCTCTAATCAATCTTCGGTCTTCGCAAAAATCATCCGTCCAGCGTTGGTCTGAAGAGTGCTGGTGACCATCACTCGACGCGATTTGCCAACCGCAGTCCGCGCCCCTTCAACGACGACCATCGTACCGTCTTCAAGGTAACCCACCCCCTGTTCAGGGCCGTCGCCAGTCCTAATGATTTGAATGTCGAAAGTTTCGCCCGGCAGGTACAACGGCTTCAAGGCGTTGGAGATCTCGTTCAGGTTAATCACCGGAACACTGTGTAGCTTGGCGACCTTGTTCAAGTTGAAATCGCCAGTGCCCACCTTGCCTTCCAGATGCTTTGCCAGCAGCACCAACTTTAAATCTACGGTCTGCCCAGCCAGTTCCGGCAGGTCACGATCAAAAATCTGTAGGTCCACGTGTTCGTTGCTACGGAGTCGGTTCAAAACATCCAAACCACGGCGGCCGCGCGCACGTCGCATTTTGTCGTTACTGTCAGCAATCGACTGCAGTTCGCTCAATGCAAAACGAGGCATTATTAATTGATTGTCAAAAATCCCCGTCATCACTAGGTCTTCAATACGACCATCAATGACGACGCTGGTATCTAATACCAAAGGTTTGAACCCCTTCACTTCACGCACGAATTCAACGTAGGGGATCAAAAATCTAAAATCGTCCTTGGTCTGTAGCAAAAAACTGGTGCAGATGTAACACAGCATTAATCCTGCAACCAACTGCCAGCCTTGGATCGCATTCTCCTGAGTCAACGGAGTCGCAGCGATTGACAGAATGTACGTCAACAGCAGACCAATCAGGAGACCAAAGTAAATGGAGGAAATGGTCGCCAGCTCTTTCTTCGGCAAATAGATATCGACCAACAACACCGCAACCGCACTGCCCAAAACTGTCACAAACACGACCCAGGGAACCCATTGCTGCACCGTGGTCTGCGTCAGGCTGTGGTTGATCAATTGCGAGATTCCCAGCGCGCAGGCCAAGAACAAACAGCGAAGGATGATTAATGCCATTATTGATATTTTACCGGGTGTCGGATTCGTGAAATCAGTGGTTCATCGGACCAACCGCGATCGCTTTCGGTCCAGAAAGATTAGACCATTCTAAACAGCTTGACGTCACTTCCCTAGGGGCAGAAGCGGAAAACCGTTAATCTGGAAGGGCCATCGTTACCTCTTTAGGCGTGTCCGCAGAGGCAAAGTCACGCCACAGTCGCGAAACCGTATCGGCGTTCGAAGGGATGCACAGCAGACGGGAAACGCAGCCCGGTGCAAGCCTACCAAAGTCGGCTCGCCCCAGCGCTTCCGCAGCAGTCAAGGTTACCATTTGTAAGGCGTCGCTAACCGCTAACCAAGGATGGACGCTCAGGACCTGCCTGAATTCACGCCACAAATTCAAGTCGGGATTGCTGGCCAGTGAATCGGTTCCCAACGCAACCCGAATCCCAGCCTTGCTTAGTTTCGCCAGCGGGTAGTTTTGATGCTGGAAATAAGCATGGGTCCGCGGACAATAAATGACGCTCATGTGAGGCTGGCTCGCAAGGAAGTCGATGGCCTCGTCAGGCAGGTAGTTTCCGTGAACGATCAGGCTCCGCGGTGCGCACGCGAGTTCTTTCAAAAACGTGAGGATTCCGCCTGAAACGGGAAAATGTCCCGGTTGCCAGGCACCCACCTGACGCAAGAATTTACGAAACGGGCCATCTCCATAACGTAACAACCGCAATTCCTCCAACGACTCGGCGACATGCATCGCGACCGGCAATCGAAGTTCACTTGCCAAGCTAACGCAGCGACGTAGCAGATCAAGCGAAACCGAGTAGGGTGCGTGGGGGCTGATCCCGCAGGAACGAGTACGCCCGCAAAGTTGGAGCCAATGACGTGCCGCCTGAAAGCTCTCGTCGGCTCGAATTGGCGATAATCCCAGTGCCTCCACGAATGCGACGACTTGCGGGCCGTTTTTGGACAGAGATAACTGCCAGGGAGGCGTCAAAATCTCGCCCAACAAAACGACTCCCGCGCGATTGGATTGTTCGTGGCCGCTGCGGATCGCGACCGTGCGATCGTGTTCGCTGACAGGTTGCCCAAGGGGTTGTGCGTTTCGTCGCTGTGCGACCACCGCTGCCAGCCACTGCGGTAACGGGTCACCCATTCGCCCAAGTGGGGCGGTCAAATGTGAAAACTCCAGGTGGGTGTGGGCGTTAACCAAGCCGGGAAAGAGGGCCACGTCGCCTAAATCAACGGCTTGCCTGTCGGCAGGCGGATGACCGACCGCCACGATGCGATCACCGAAAATTTCCACCCAGCCATTTTCGATGGGAGGCTGGCAGACGGGAACCATCCAGCGAGCTTGAAGCAGACGACGTTCCATACGCCTAGCGGTCGATGCCACTAAACAATCTCGCTGATGTCCAATAGGTGCATTTGCCGACCTTCGCCCGTGTGGGGAGAGTCAATACAAAGCCAGCGACCATCCGGGCTGAAACGAGGATGCGTGTCACAACGCCATTCGCCGGTGTAGTCGGGCGGCGAATGAAAATGTCCCAACGAGACCTTGCGCTGGGTCGGGACGTGGTACAGGTAAACCTCCTGTTCACGACGTGGACCCTGAGGATACGTGTCGCTGACAATCCACTCCCCTCCTGGCAGGTAAAGGCAGTGACCATCACGTTGCAAAACATTCGCGCCTAACGGTTCGATTTCACCGCCTTCGCGGTCTTCCAGGAGATAAAATGCATTGCCCGCCGATGGGTGCGTCGTCCAGGCCAAGATATGTTGTGGATCACGCCAAATAAAATGGGAGACCATTCCCGCCCCGGGGTTGATTTCTCGCAAGTCGCTTCCATCCAGGCCGACGGTAAACATTCGTGTCAACCAGCGTCCAGGTGTCGTTCGCCAGCGATGCAGAAAAATGGTTCGTGTTCCATCTGGCGAAACCAACAAGTGATTGAACCAATGCTTGCCATCGCCAAAGCTTTCGCGGAAAGGGATGTCAACGATTTGTTCCAGTGTGACCAGGCTGGTGACTTTCCCTGATTCGATGTCCAGTAAATCAACACCAACTCCCGCGGGTGCCGTCAGGTCGGCATAGGGATCGGCTATGCCTGAATATCCATAGCCGGGCCGCAAATCGTTAATGCGACGGAAATCCGTCGTCACGGCAAATTTGCCGGCTGGGCTGAGCGAATAGATCGCGCGGGGGAGCGTTCGCTTGACGCCGGAGTGGACGTCTTGGATGTGCGAGACGAACCGTCCGTCAACACGATCATTGTAGATGACCTGCGAATCTGAATTCGGAATCCACTGCAACATGCAGCCCTGCTGCCAACCCCAGGCATTGGAACGTCCGATCGGCATCCAGCGATCTCCCTCCATTAAATCGACCATACCAACTTCGATCGAATCGTCTGCCGTTGGCGAACGATGCTCGAAGTCGACTGCGTTCCCAAGACAATACCGCACCGTCGGATCAAACTGCAGTTTGTCATAATAAGCGAACCAATGATGCTTGGGTCCACGCGTAAGGGTCCGTACGGGGACCGCGCTTGTTTGATTTGCATGAGCGTGATGATTGCCACTGACAACCGAGGCAGCCAGCGGGAGGGAGGCTTGCAGAATCTGGCGACGCGTAAGCATGGGCAGCTAACTCCGATAATTTTCTAGCGAATCGAGGTCCAAACAATCTACGAATCGATAGCATACCCACAGGCTAGCGTCGGAGGAATCGATTCCTAGAGGTTTTCGAGCTTAACCCAGCAGCGTTTCACCCAGCGCGTAAATCGCTTCGGCGTCTAGGATTGCATCATTGCAAGCGAATAGATGTTCAATCGCCCGCCGATGAATCTTCATTTTCAGACTACCAACCCCCAAAGCACCGTAGCAGATTCGTTCCCTAGCGTCGCGCCTTCCCTTGTCAGTAGGTTCCACGCCTTCAAGCCCCGCTGGCGGAACCGCATTAAGGTCAATCAGCAGTTTTAGGTCAGCTGCCGTATCGAGCGTTGTTTGTTCGATGAGCGTGACTCCCGCCGCCCCACAAGCAATCAGTATTTGGCACCCTGCCATTGCGGCTTGCAAGGCATCGTCTCCCGCAGTGGAAACACCATGGATCGATGAATCCTTCAAACCGACGGAGATTTCGGCTGCGGCTTGCTCTGCACGCTGCGGCGATCGCGAACCGATCCTAACGTCGCACCCGTGCCGTCCTAACAATCTGGCGACGCGCCGCCCCACAGGCCCTGTTCCGGCTAACACCAACGCGCGGCAATTCATCAAAGAGCAGTGTTGGGCGGCCGTTACAACGGCTGCCGCGGCAGTGGTGTTACTGCCGTTACTATCCAGCATGACCGATACACGAACCGGACCGAAAAACGTGCTGGTGACTTTCGACAACAACTGTTCGCCAGCCAGTACGTCGGTGCCTCCAATAAAAATCGCGGTCGAACGCAAGGCTTTTGCACCGCGAGTAAACATTGCCCCGTGGACCAAGGAGGCGACATTTTCCGGCGTAACACTTCCGTGACGAAACAAATGATCCACGCCCGCATCAACCGCGACAACTCCATCGAAAGTACTTGGTTGATCGTCTGTGTCGAACTGAAACAGGACTCGCGGGGTGTTCATAACGTTACCAGGAGTGGTTCACTGTAGCCGATTCATCTGGTCCGACGTCGCGCTAGAAGCCTTTGAAAGGATGCGCGGCGGTATCCTTTTGGCTGATCATTTCCTCGGCGGAGGGCTTGCTGCCCATCGCGTTGGAGATCGCCATCTTGGTGGCACTGTAGTTGTAGTTGTAGATCTTCTGATCGTCTTCCGCTCCAGGATGAATGAAGACACCACACACAATTACCAAATTTTCGGCCTGATCTTTGGGAATCACGCCATCGGCGACCGAATCGGCAACCGCCTTGGCAACCGCGGCTTGCGCGGGTCCGAACATCTGTACAGCTTGTTTCATGCCCTTGATGGTGACCTTGGTGACCATCACCGTAGCGGGTTTGACCGCTACATTCGGTGCTAAAACGGCCAGCAGATTCGTATGACCTTCACTTTGGTTGGCCAGCGCGTTGGCAAACGCGGTACCGACTGGACCATTCTTGTCACCGATCATCAAATCGATGTGAGCAATCTCGTTTCCGTCACCGTCCAACGCTTCACCGATGTAAAACTGCATGCTTCAGCACTCCATAATCGAGGAAATCAAAAACCAATAGACTGTCGTAGGTTTCCCAGAACCCTTGGGAACGACATGATGGAGTTCCACCGCGTGGCGTTTCCATCCCAACTGCAGAAAACGTAACAAACCGGAGGGCCGATGCAAACTACCCGAGCGAAATTCCGGTGCGATACCGGCGCAACTATGAAACGCGTGATTATCATCGGGGCCTCCGCGCGGGCGGCCGCCGACAGCGCCAAACGTGCCGGATTACAAGTCGTCGCCATCGATCAGTTTGGCGACCAAGACGTACGCTCGCCAACGGGTTCATGGTTCCCTGGAGAAAGCACGCAGCAAATTGCCAGCGCAATCAGGCAGCTCACTGCCACGGCTTCGGGTAAGCGATCCGCGATCGTTTACACCGGTGGGTGCGAGCGTTGGGGAGGCGATCTTGATCGGCTGGCCGGTCAATCGGGGCAAACCGGGATGCGTTGGCTGGTTCCATCGGCTGCATTGTTGGCAGCGGTCGCTCATCCCGAAAACCTTCTGCAGGTCGCTCAGCGGTCAGGTGTCGAATTTCCGCGATTCCGCTGGTGGGACGACGGCAGGCGGAGCGGCGGCGTTGGTAGCATGGGAGCGGTGGAAGATCCGCCGCTTTTTCAGCCGCTCTTTAAGCCGCTGCTGCGATGTGGTGGAATGGATGTCCAACGCTGGCCAGCGGCATTGGGAACGCATCTCACGCGAGGATACCTGCAAGAATTCGTCGCGGGGCAACTATGGGGGCTGAGCTTCTGCGCCTACGAAGACTGCGTCGCGTTGTTGGGGGTTTGCCGTGGACTGACCGTCGGAACACGTCAAGCATCGTTTGTCTATCGTGGATCGGTTGGGCCGATCCCTGTGCGTCCCGAAATACGACGAAAACTGCTTCAGGTCGGTAAGGCGGTCGTTGATGTTTGGCCGGTAAGGGGGTTGTTCGGAGTCGACATCATCGTATCACCACAAGGATGTTTCCTGCTGGAGATCAACCTGCGTTTCTGTGCCTCGATGGAATTGATCGACCTAGCCAACCAGGGACAAACCGATTTTCAGTCCTGTATTGGCCAGCATCTCCGTGCCCACCAAGATGCTGCTGCGCCGAAAACAATCCCGCTCAATACCACCCAGTCGCGGCAGGTTCGCGTGGGATGTAAACAGGTTGTTTATTCCCCCAGTGGGCTGGTGTGGGGGCAAAGGCAACAGCGTCAATTGAAACGGTTGCAGACGCATCTTTCAAGCCACGCGACCCTGCACGACCTGCCATCGCCGGGGGCGATTGTCCAACCTGGGGGGCCGATCCTGACTGTCATCACGATTGCCAACAATGCTGGTTCCGCGTTGCGGAACGCAGGTTGCGTGTCACGGGCATGCCAGCAGGCCCTTGATCCGTGACGGGTCAGATGTACTTTTTGGTGGCCTGCAAAATCGTGAACAGCGACAGCGGTGATGATTTAACCCTAAGTTCAAAGGGCAAATCCGCAAACACGTCCTCGTGGTTGATGTTCGTGCGCCAGCCCAAGTGTCTGGTCAGCGGATCGGCGCGATCAACCACCTTGGCGACCCAAGGTATCTCGCTTCGGAAATGATTGATCACCAACGCTTTCCCGCCGGGTTTTAAAACGCGAGCAATCTCCAACATCATCGAACGTGGATCCGATACAACGCTTACGACGTGAAACGCAGTGACGAAATCGAAGGCCTGGTCGGCAAACTTCAGCGACTCCGCGTTCATTTCTTGGACGGAAATGTGTTGCCAGCCTTCGCGACGAATCTTCTGCTTTGCTTGACACAGCATTTCGGAAGAAAGATCGATTCCAATAACCTGGGCCGACTGGGGATACGCGGGCATCGACAACCCCGTGCCAATACCGACTTCCAGCACAAGACTACCAGGGCAAATCCCCAGTTCCTGGATACTGCGGCGCAGGCGTCGCCTCACAAACAACGGCCAAACTGCGTCGTAGGCGGGGATAAAGGTCGAGTACAGCCGGCTGCGTTCTGGATTGGCGACGGATGTTTTTTGCTGGCGTGACGATGCTGAACGACTAACTTCTAGACGTGTCCGTCCTGATCGACCCTGGCGAGGTTCTTTGGCCACGAATGGCATGATGCTGTCTACTCCTCAATCGTCGAGTTTGACTGTCATGTTCTTCTCTCGAGCTGCTTTTACCATGCCCTTTAAATCGTCATTTGAATAGTCAGGAACCCCCGAACGCTAGGTAATTTAAAAAAAATTGCGCTACGTTGACATGCACGTCACGAAATTCAGGCGCGGTCTTCCCAAGATTCTGCCCCAGCGTGGGGGTCTTCGGTCTCCAGCAGTGCGGGCGAGGACGCCCCCTTGGGACTCGAAGCCCAGCCCAATTTTTGGGCTAAATGGCGGGCAGGAGCACTGAACGCGTAGTAGCACAAAGCGAAAGGCAACGCCAATTCCTTCAGCAAAAAAACCCCGCCGACGGCGAACATCGCTTGTCCGATTTGATGCGGAGCACGACGTCCGCGGAGGAGCTGTTGAACCACGTGGGGGTAGCGAAAACGCGAAACCATCAGGTACGCCAAAGCCAGCGCTACCAGCGGGATGAAATACCGGAATCCTATCAACGCTTGCTCCGCCCAATGCTGTGTTCTTGGGCCGTAGTCCCCGGTAGTCAGGGTTGTCAGGTGAGGGATCGAGATTACAAAGGCTGCGATCGTTCCGGCGGCGGCCGGGCTGGGCAGCCCCTCGAAGCCTTCATGAGCATCGTCTTCCTCGGTTTCAACGTTAAAACGCGCCAATCGCATTAACACGCACAAGGTAAACACCACACCAATAGCCCAGGAGACGCGATTGGGAAAGACATTGCTGTAACGCCACAGAATGACGGCCGGAGCGGCACCGAAGGTGATGGCGTCGCACAAGCTGTCCAATTGCGCCCCAAACTGGCTGGACTGATTGGTCATCCTTGCCGCCGAACCATCCAACGCGTCAAAGACCATGCCGATGAAAATAAAACAGCCAGCAATGAACAGTTTCTCATCGTTTTCCCATGGCAGATTGACGCTGACCGCGACCGCAATCGACGCCATGCCACAAACTCCGTTGCCAAGCGTCAGCAACGTGGGTAGCACCGCCAGTGTCAACCGCCGACGCCGTTTTCGCGGCTCGGATGCATTGCCGGAATCAGCCCCATCGAATTTAACATTCATTTCACTCACGCTCGTTCGTTCTCGTTGAATCGGCTGGGGGTCTGGCAAGATCTGTTGATGGTTCCTCCGCATACATTGCCAACAGGCTGGAACCGGCAGCCACTTTGTCACCGAGTTGGCACAGGACTTTCAAGTCAGGCGAAGCGGGAATCAAAAGCTCCGTTCTTGATCCCAATTTAATCATTCCGAACATTTCGCCTCGCTTTAATTCATCTCCCGGCCGCACCCAACAGACAATACGCCGTGCGAATTGGCCGGTAATCTGGTGTATCTTGATGAACCGGCGAGACGAATTGGCGGTTTCAAGCAGCAGTTCTAACCGTTCATTTTCTCTCGCCGATTCCGGTCGCAAGGCGTTGAGAAACTTGCCGGGCCGATAGCGAATGCCGATCACTCGCCCAGCCTCGCTGGCCCGATTTGCATGAACATTGAAAATCGAGAGAAAAATTCCTATCTGAACCGCGCTGCCGATGTCCGGATCATCTAGGGTTTCGATCTGAACCACTTTGCCGTCTGCGGGAGAAACGATTTCCCCCGGGCCTGTCGGGATGTCACGCCTTGGGTCCCTAAAAAACCAGACGACCAGGCCGCAAACGACGGCCGGTGGTAAGGCTGCGGGCCACCACAGCCACACCGCCAAAGCAGTCAAACCTGCGAATCCGCCACCAATCAGCAATAACTCTGCTAGGCCCGCGCGAACAAACGGCAGTCGATCCCGCCAGGCGAAAGCATCATCCTCCGGGGACCAGCAGTAGGTTGCTTGGTTCCGGTAATATTTGACATCCCGCGGGTCCACCGGTTCAAAAGGGATGCCTCCCGCTTTGCCACGCCTGCGTTGTTTCATTTTGGCTACGTACCCGGGGCGAAACAGCCGCAACCCCCAGCGTCTCAGTCGTCCCCAAGCCAGTTCCATTTGCATCACAGGGCCCCCACCGGGTTGGATATTCCGGATTTGTGGGTCCATTGGCTCCAGCGGTCGGGGTTCGGGCAAGGAATTACGCGTGTTTTGCGGCAGTGGAACGGACTCCTTCGCGGGTGAATTTTCCGGAGAGTGATCGGTCATGGAAGTGGATTCGTCAGGGGGCGTCTCGAAACTTGGATTTCTTACGGTGTATTATCATCGCACTGTCTGGCCGGCTATACTAGGTCGTTTCGAAAAGATGGTCCTGCAGCGGCGAACCGCCTCCTTCTTGAATTCCTTTTTTCTCCTGTGCTTGGAAACGAGCCCCTCCGGCTTTCAGAGCAGTTTGCCCCATGACGCCCCGTTATCTCGTTCCGTTTCGGCCGAAAAACGTCTCGCATCGCTTTGCTGATTTGTTGGTCATCGGTAGCGGTTTGGCGGGGTTGCGAGCCGTCCGTGAAGCCCATCCCAACCAGACCGCGTTGTTGGTGACGAAAGATAAACTGCTGGAATCCAACAGCAACTACGCGCAAGGGGGGATTGCCGGCGTGTTGGGTCCGGAGGACGACTTCCAACATCATTTCAACGATACCATGGCGGCCGGGGGTAATCTCTGTAACCCCGAGATTGTTGATATGGTGATCCGTGACGGCCCGCGGCGGATCGAGGAACTAATCGCTTGGGGAACTCGCTTCGATCACGATGCGGGTACATTGGCCCTGGGGCGGGAAGGAGGCCACAGCCACCAGCGTATCGTCCATGCCCATGGAGACGCGACGGGCCGTGAGGTAATGCGAGCGATGATCGAGCACATTCGGCAGTCGACGCAAACGGAGATTTGGGAACGAGCTTTCACGCTGGATTTGTTGACCCACGATGGTCGGTGCCGCGGGGCGGTGATCACCCAAGGCGGGTCGCAACCGACGATGGTCTGGGCGAAACAAACGATTTTATGCACCGGAGGAGCGGGGCAGGTCTTTCGCGAATCAACCAATCCACCGGTGGCCACGGGGGACGGATACGCGTTGGCGTATCGGGCAGGGGCGGAATTGCGGGACATGGAGTTCATTCAATTTCACCCGACGGTACTCTACATTGCGGGTTCATCGCGCTCCCTGATCACCGAGGCCATTCGCGGCGAGGGGGCTTATTTAGTCGATTGTAACGGCGATCGTTTCATGCCCGACTACGATCCTCGAGCCGAATTGGCACCCCGCGATATTGTCAGTCAATCGATCATTCGGCAGATGGCGGTAACGTCGCACAACTGTGTCTACTTGGATTTGGCGCATTTGGACCGCGAGGTCGTGCTGCGTCGCTTTCCTGGGATCGCGAAAACCTGTGAAGAGTTTGGGCTTGATCTCGCAACCGATCGTATCCCCGTCCGCCCTGGTGCGCACTACATGGTCGGTGGCGTTTCAGTCGATCGATCGGGGCATACCAGCTTGCCGGGGTTGTGGGCTGCTGGTGAAGTTACCAGTAGCGGACTGCATGGAGCGAATCGGCTTGCCAGCAATAGCCTGTTAGAAGGCTTGGTTTTTGGAGCGCTGGCGGGTCAAGGTGCCGCCCGCGCGGCTGCTGAAATGCCCGACGTCATGACCGCGTTACCCATTGAATCGTCGCCAACGCGACACCGGGGGCAATCGCTGGACCTGGCCGACGTGCGGGCATCGCTGAAGAGTGTCATGGGGCGGTTGGTTGGTGTTCAACGCGACGCCGCTGGACTGAAGGAAGCGGTTTCGTCGATCGATTCGCTGCTGGCCTACGTCCTGCCGCAACAATTCGATCACGAGCAGGGTTGGGAGACACAGAATTTACTGCAAGCCGCGTGGATGATGGCCACTTCCGCCCTGGCTCGCGAGGAATCGCGGGGGGTCCACTTCCGCACCGACTTCCCGGTTGCCAACGACCTGAACTGGCGGCGGCACCTGGCGGTTCAAATCGAAACGGCCGGGGGCTATCCACGTCCTGGGCAACCGTTGCCGGAGCAATCGGTGCAGGATCCCGTGGGTTCTTATTGAAAAATGTCCCCAGGCAACCTTCCGGCACACCGACGCTTCCGGTCATGCAGCGACCCTGCAATAGGGCATGCATTTGGTCCAGCCTCTGGAAGCGACTTCAACTTCAGATTATCGTGAAGCCCAGCCCGTTTGATTTCTTCCGCCTGAAAGAGTTCTAGCAATGTATCGTTCTGTAATCGGGACGCTGGTTTTGTTTCTTGTTGCTGTCGGCTCGCTGCCCGCGCTCGCCGAACAAACCAGCCAGACCCCTGTCCCGGGGATCTCTGCCCAGAAACCCGAAACGGGTCCGAGTGTTGAAATTCAGGGCGGGTATATGGTTCCCTACGTCCACAGGATTCCTGGCAGCGATGTTCATTTTGAAATGATTCCGATTCCCGGTGGTCATTTTCTGCTTGGCAGTCCAGAGGACGAGCAAGGCAGGGAGGAAAATGAGGGCCCACAAGTGAAGGTGACAATCGACCCGTTTTGGATGGGCAAGACCGAGGTGACTTGGGCGGAATACGACGAGTTTATGAATCTGTACGAAGTCTTCAAGGATTTTGAGGCTCGCGGGATTCGGCCCGTGGGCCAGGACAATTTGGTGGACGCGATCACAACCCCCACACCGCTTTATGACCCAGAGCATACGTACGAATACGGTAAATCGCCCGAGAAACCGGCCGTGACGATGACACAGTATGCGGCAAAACAGTACACCAAGTGGCTGAGCGGGATCACGGAGGCGCAGTACCGACTTCCAACCGAAGCCGAATGGGAATACGCGTGCCGCGCTGGTTCGGCGACCGCGTATTTCTTTGGCGACGATGCTGGCGAACTGGAGGATTATGCTTGGTTCTTCGATAATGCTGACGATGGGCCGCAAGCCGTTGGAACGAAAAAACCGAATCCGTATGGCCTGTATGACATGCATGGCAACGTTGCGGAATGGACCGTTGATGCCTTCACGGTTGACGGTTACTCACAGCAAACCCAGCAGGGATTGACGGGCGTTTCCAGTGCAAAGTGGCCCAACAAACCTTTCCCTTGCACATTGCGTGGCGGATGCTGGGAATTTGATGCCGCGCAATTGCGGTGTGCCGCAAGGCTGGGGTCGGACGATCCGGAGTGGAAGGAGTACGACCCCAACTATCCCAAAAGCCCTTGGTGGTTCACCACCGACCCCGCTCGCGGAGTCGGTTTTCGAATGGTTCGATCGCTCCGACCGCTTGATCGAGAGACGATCAACAAATTCTGGGAAGCGGTCACCGAGGGAGAAAAAAGCGACATCGAGTCCAGGTTGACGGAGGGTCGCGGTGGCCTGGGATTGGTCGACAAGAACCTTCCTGAAGCAATCCAGCAGTGGAAGGCTGCCCAGTAGTTGCCTTTCTCACTACCTGGGGCATCGCAAGCACCGATGTTGCGTCGAGTGTTCTTGATCGGCACGGCAAGATATATTTTGCTCGGAGGCTGTGCAGGCCGAGAATGTGCGTAGATCCCAGATTCTTGGGATTGCATTTGGCTAAGCAATTTACTGTATGGGAACGGGAGACGAGCCGTGTTTGAAAACTTGGCAGTGGTTGGAGCGACGGGAGCGGTTGGGCGCATCGTACTGGAACAAATCCATGCACGGCAGTTGCCGATTAAAAACCTAAAGTTACTGGCATCCAGCCGGTCGGCCGGAACGCGAATCAAATTTGGTGATTGCCTAAAGACGGTGGAACTGTTGCGGCCAGAGTCCTTTGATGACGTCGATTTGGTGATCGCCAGCACCCCAGACGAAGTCTCGGCCGAATTTGCGCCTTGGGCAACCGCGCGGGGGGCGGTCGTGGTCGATGAAAGCGGTTTTTGGCGGATGGATGCAAAGGTCCCCTTGGTCATTCCGGAGGTGAATCCCGCAGCGATTCAGCAACACCAAGGGATCATTGCTAGTCCAAACTGCAGCACGACCCAAATGGTTTTGGCCCTCGCTCCGTTCCACCGTGCGGCTCGAGTGCGTCGCGTGGTCGTCAGTACCTATCAGGCTACCAGCGGAGCGGGACTGGCGGGTTCTGCTGAACTGGAGCAAATGACCAATGCCGCACTAGATAAACGTACCGATGCGGTCCCGAGGGTCTTCCAGCACGACATCGCTTTCAACCTGATTCCGCAAATCGGTTCGGAAAAATACGAGGGGTATACCTCCGAAGAAATGAAGATGGTGGAGGAAACACGAAAGATCTTGGGCGACGCGACAATCCAGGTTTGTCCGACCTGTGTCCGTGTCCCGGTAATGATTGGCCACAGCGAATCGATTTTGGTGGAAACAGAACAGCCACTATCGCTTACGGAAGCACGCCAACTGCTTTCGCAGGCGGACGGGATTACTGTGATTGATGAATTGTCACAAAGCCGCTATCCGACTCCGGTAAATTGCGTCGGCAGTGATCAAGTATTGGTCGGGCGCATCCGTAAAGACCTGAGCAGTCCCAATGGGATTGCGTTCTGGTGTGTTAGCGATAACCTCCGGAAGGGGGCTGCAACCAATGCGGTCCAGATTGCGGAACTGCTGCTGACGCAAACGCAGGTGACCGCCTAACATCGGTCAATGTCAAAGTCAACCCTGGACGCTTCCACCGGTTGTTAGACGCCGGAGTTGATCCGTTGGGATAGGATCTTGACGTGATGGTTAAAGTGGGCCGCCAGCAACCATCCACAAGCACGTACCGTCAAGCTGCGTCCGTCGGCTTGCCCCTGACGATCCCAAGCGGAAGGCCGAAGGCGTCTTAACAGCAGCAGATTGGTCTGCCGCTGCAGTTCGATCTCTTCGACCAACCGATTTAGCTTTCCCCCCAGGCCGTATTTGCTTTCTGCGTAGGCATTTTCGTCCCAACCGGGCAGCGGTGCCGGGTCTCCCGCAGCGAATCGGAGGATGCGATAACCAAAAATCCTTTCGGCTTCCGCGAGGTGCGCCACGACTTGCCGAATCGTCCAGCGGTAGGGCGGGTGGATTTCATCGACTTGATCGGTCCCAACACTGCGAATCAAATCGAAAAATTCAGGCCACTGGTCACGCAGCACTACCAGCAAATCATTCCCTGGAACCTGTTGAAACATTTTTTCAAGAGCCGCATCGCAGGCGTACTCGCTGGATTGCGGTCGGCGGGAAACAATGCGGCTCATGGTCTTATTGCGTGTAATAACGACTGCTCTTGTTGCACGACTGCTGATTTTAGAACATCTTATCAGCAGGGGTAGCCGACCTAGCAACCGCGATCGGTTTTCACTTCCTTACTTCCGGAGCTGATGTGACGACACCAACGTCTAAGGCGTGGCTGGACGAAATTGAACACTGGGCCAACGAGTTAAACCCAAAATGGATCGAGCTACGGAGGTATCTGCACAAACATCCTGAGCTTTCGGATCACGAATTTGCTACCACCAGCAAGTTAAATGAAGAATTTTTGGGGTTAGGGTTACCTGTCAACGTGGTCGCTGAGCGTCGTGGGTTGACTTGTGATTTGATCAGCGATCCAGACTTTGATGGCTCCCTTCTGGCGTTGCGAGGTGATATTGATGCCTTGCCAATTCAGGATGAGAAGACGGTTGGGTATCGCAGCGTCAACGACCAAGTCATGCACGCTTGCGGGCATGACGTCCATGCTGCGATCATTTATGCCGCGATGTCTCTTTTGCGGAAAATGCAATCAACCGGGGGGCTGCCCTGGCCGGTTGCGGTACGTGCCCTGCTGCAGCCATCGGAAGAAAAGGGCACCGGTGCGATGTACATGGTGCACCGACACGCCTTGGAGCGGGTGGCGACGGCTTTGGCGTTGCACGTCGACCCGACGCGTTCGGTGGGATCGATCGGACTGCGATCTGGATTGTTGACCGCGCACTGCGACATGTTTCAGGTCGAATGCCGTGGGATGGGGGGGCACGGTGCGCGACCACATTTGACGACCGATCCGGTTGAAGCGATCAGTCAATGGATCCAGTCAGCGTATCGCCGATTGACGCGAGTGGTCGCCCCTATCGACGCGGTGGCGATGTCGATTGGTAAGTTAAGGGCCGGTGAGAAGGCAAACGTCATTCCCGCCTCGGCGGAACTGGAGGGAACATTGCGTACGCTTTCTGTTGAAGTTCGCAAACGAGTCCTGGGAATGCTGGAATCGATCAGCGACGCAGTCGCCATGGAGACGGGTTGTAAGGTAGACTTTCGCTTGCTGGTCCAGACGCCAGCCGTGATCAACGACCCCGATCTTGTTGTCTTGTTGGAAAAAGCCACCAAATACGCTTTGGGGGCACAGGCGGTGCAGTGGATCGACGAACCAAGTTTGGGAAGTGAAGATTTCTCCATTTACTTGAAGGAGATTCCAGGTGCCATGTTGCGTCTGGGAGTCGCGGGACAGCAAGTCGGCACCGCTCCGTTGCACACGTCGTTGTTTGACGTTGACGAATCTGCAATCATGCACGGTGCGAAAGTTATGGCGACCGCTGCAATTCTGTACTTCCAACCCCCAGGCAACGGAAATACGCATGACCAAGCTTAGCTTCGCAGGCAGCGCTCAGCCGACGATCGGAGTGGAAATTGAATTGGGAATTGTGTGCGATTCAAATATGGCGCTCGCCAGTCGTTGCGACGATCTGCT
>SLFV01000414.1 GCA_007124075.1 Roseimaritima sp. | reverse complement strand
CTTCGACCGCTTGGCAACCATGCGGTGATTACTTTCCGCCGTCGCAATTGGCGAACAATAACGCGGAGGCTTGTCAACGTTGCAACGAATGGTGGGATTTTGCCGCCCGGCTAACGAAACTTATTGAAAATAGTTCCTGACTATCGTGCGTGTCCAAAATCCTAAACTATTTTGGAAAGCATGATCGCAGTCAAAAACCTACAACCGTTGTTCGTCATCATCTTCAGTTGTGCGTTGGCAACCTCGTCGCCGGCAGCCGATTGGTTGACGTTGCCCAGCACCTACACCCACGATGCGTACGGGCACCGCACCGATCAGCACACGCCGCCCGTCGCCGGGGTTGCACCGCAAGTTTCGAATTTCCGTTCCAGCGGGTACACGCACGTTCGCAGTTCGCTCCAAGTCGGACAGTCGGCCGATCACTATCACCGTGTCCAGCAATGGGGGGACCCCGTCAGACCGTATGGCGAGTGGAGATTCCCCTTCCGGCCGTTTGCAACGCCGTATCCTAACTGGGGCCCGCCGTTCGCTGGCTTGGGACCGATCGGCGGGATCGTTCCCGGATTTGGTTTGCCGTTGCCTCCCGGCGCGGTTCCCCCCGGCACCGTCCCTCCTGGTGGCGGCATTCCCGGAGGCCCGTTCGGATTTCCCGCCAGTCCGGGCAATCCGTATCCCGCAGTTCCACAAGGGGGTTATAACACGCCGCCCCACTACGATGGTTCTTATCCCGACTATCCCTACCGAGCCCCGCAGACCGACCAGCAATTCTTTTATCGTCCCACCCAATAAGGAACTCGCGATCAGATGCGGGAGCAGGAGATGTGGATTGGGGCGTTCCCCGGTCCTGACCTGCAGCAATCGCCGTTGGAGGAAAACGAAAAGAACTGTAATGCCGATCGCATCGTTCACGTTAGTTCGCAGCGCCCAGGCTGGTTGAAAAAGGCTGACTGTAGTAAAGTCGGTGGCAACGGTAGTCCGCTGCTACGGCGAGCAGTAGCGATTATTTCACCCTCGTGGGATCCGCCAGAATTCGACTTTTACTACGGGGAATTCTGGCCAGTCCCACCACATCGAGTACGTTTTCTTCTGCCGCTCGCCTGAATGCGCGATTTACTTGCTGCGACAATGATGTTGCCCATCGGCGAAAAATGGAGTCAGTCTTGTCTTCAGTTCCTGTCAAACACGCCCCAGATGATCCTGTTGTCGACCACATGCGGACCGATATGCCACGCTTGCGCGTCGGTTTGTCGGTTGGGGAGGCCCTTGATTCCATCCGCGAAAACCCACCGGAAAGTCGGATCATCTACTTCTACGTCGTTGACGACCAAAACTGTCTCAAGGGCGTCGTTCCCACCCGTCGATTGCTGCTGAATCCACCCCAACGCCCGCTCCGGGAAATCATGGTTGCCAACGTTTTGTCGATCCCAAGCACGGCAACGGTGTTGGAAGCGTGTGAATTTTTTATCTTTCACCGGTTGTTGGCGTTTCCGGTTGTTGATGCGGAGTGCCGTCTCATTGGTGTCATTGATGTTGATTTGTATACGGAGGAGCTGCGTGATATTGACCGTCGTGAAGCGAGCGACGAATTGTTTCAATTGATCGGCGTCCACTTGGAGGATGCAAAGCAGACCTCTCCCGTGGCTGCGTTCAACAATCGTTTTCCCTGGTTGTTCGCCAACATTGCGGGAGGGCTGATGGCGGCGTTCCTGTCGGGTGCCTTTAAGGCGGAATTGGAGAAAGCTGTCGCACTGGCGCTCTTCATACCGGTTGTCCTGGCCCTTGCGGAAAGTGTCAGCATCCAATCGGTCAGCCTTGCGTTACGGGTGATGAGCGGAAAGGCACCCACGTTCGGCGAGTTGATCAAAAAACTCCGCACCGAAATTGCCACAGGGGTGTTTTTGGGGCTCGCTAGCGGAGTCGCGGTTGCGACCGTCGCGATGGTGTGGCTGGGACAATGGCAGGTGACGTTGTGTTTGCTTGGTGGCATCATCGGCGGGGTGACCTGCGCATCGGTAATCGGAATGGCGATGCCCAATTTGATTCGACTGTTTAACAAAGAACCCCAAGTCGCTGCGGGTCCCGTGGCACTTGCCTCGACAGACATGGTCACACTCCTGATTTACTTCACTCTGGCAAGGCTGCTGATCGCATAACAGCCAGTTGACAAAGGCGTCTGACCATCAAGGGTTTTGAATTCAATCAAATGCCACCCCGGCCGATGCTCAGAGAATTGGGCGTCTGTAGCGCGCGACGATCACTTTCCTCGCGATGGCTTGTTCCTAAAACAGTTCCGGTTACGCTTTGAGATGCTAGCCCCCTTTTTCATCAGGGACAGCTGATACACTGATTCGTTTTTGGGCCAAATGGATGATCACTATCGTAGACTATCAGATGGGCAACTTGCGAAGTGTGCAGAAGGCGATTGAGCACATCGGTCAACAAGCACGCATTTCGTCCGACCCGGTTGAGATTGCGGGGGCGGAACGGTTGATCTTGCCGGGAGTCGGCGGCTTTGGTGACGCGATGGCAGAACTGAAACGTCGTGACCTAGTGGTGCCGATTCGCGATTTTCTACAATCTGAACGCCCTTTTTTGGGGATTTGTCTCGGTCTGCAACTGCTGTTTGAACGGGGCCACGAGGGGGGCAGTTTTGAGGGCTTGGGCATCCTGCCTGGCGAGGTCATTCGCTTTGAACGCGATGCACCGCTGAAGGTACCCCACATGGGCTGGAACAGGGTCCGTTGCACAGGCCGATCGTTGCTGAGTGACGGATTTGATGACGCGTACTTTTATTTCGTGCACTCCTATTTCGTGGTGCCTGCGGACCCCAAATTGGCGGTCATGACCTGTGATTACGGGGAACCGTTTTGCGCGATGGTGGCTCGCAAGCAATTGTTTGCCACCCAGTTTCATCCCGAAAAAAGCCAGGGCAACGGCTTGCGACTTCTGGAACGTTTTTCACAACTGAACCCCGCCTCCCTCGATAACGTCGTGACCGCATGAACGAAGGCAAACATGGCAACCTGAATTGGGCAGCTAGTCCCTTTCGACTATCGGCCGCTGATGCTGCTGGAAGCGTGATGTGCATTAGCTACTGTCGTGTGGCCGATCGATTTTTGCATCGCATTAGCTACCTTAGCGAAACGGGTACGCAATTTCACCTTGATTCTTGCGTCGGCGACGTGGGTTCCGCCCAATGGCCCGGCGATCCGCCTCTGCAGCAGTTGTCGCGGGAGACGATCGCGGGGCAGACAACGATCCTGGCGGTCGGGCAAGCAGGGGTGGGACATTGGAGCAGCAGCGCGCAAGCGGTCCACTGTGACCAAGGGGCACAAATCTTCCTTGATGTCGCCTGCCGGTTCTCGGTTTTTCCGTTGCATTTGGGAAGTCAGTACCAAGTGCCAGAATCCTGCTTCGGGGTCTGCATTGATAGCTTACGCGTCCTTGTGCAATTGCCCCAGGCAGCGTTGTGTTTGGAGGCTGCAATTCCTGAAAGCCACCAGACTGCAAACGCATCGATTGCTCAGTGGCAGTGGGACCCGGTCACACGCCTGTTGCGGCTGACCGTTGGTGGTTGCGGAACCAACATGCCGCAAACAGTACGTTGGCAGATTAAGGTCTTTGCAGTCAGTGGTGGCGGTCCGAGTCCTGCGCTGTGAGACATGCGGGCTGGGGCGGAACACGGTGCTGAGACGATCCTCGAAGGCCGGGGGCCGTGCGTTGCGAATTTGTGCCGATTGTACCGGATGCTCTGGTCGCAGCAGTTCTGCTTGTTGTTCCGAATGCTCTGCCAACTCCAGATGCATGGACCATTTGAACAGCACAATCGATCAATCCCGCCGCAGCATGATGCCGATTCTGCAGGTAAATCGGATTACCGCGCTCGCATGCCGATCGTGGGAGTCATCTGCCGCTGTCATCGCGTTTGGAATTGATCGGGAGCCATCCGCCTCGTGCGTACCACACTGTGCCAATTGTCGATTCTGCTCGGCGGATTGCTGCTGTTCGGAGCCGGTTGCTGTTCCCGTTGGGAGCTGAGCACCCGACGTCTGATGGGCACGAACGAATTGCGTGGTCGGGCCGAATCGGCTTTTCGTTACCAGCATGGGCAAATTCACGGGATACACCAATGTGACCCTGATTACGGGAAAGGTTGGACCGAAGGTTATTACCAAGTCCTCCGTGGCGGTTCGCCTGAACCGCCACTGATACCAGCCCCCGAGTACTGGCTGGGGCAGTTGCAACCGGGCTTCAGTGGCCCGCAAGCTGAATTGTGGCGTCAGGGCTACTTGCAGGGTGCTGCGGCAGCCATTGCCTGCGGTCATGCCGGAAGCTATGCCATTGCGGCCGCGTCCCCCACCTTCGTGCCTGCACCGTTTGATCAGGTTCGTACGGTTGCTTGCGGTTCAGGCACGCCAACCACAATTTTGCTGGGCCCCGACGGAATGCTGAACAACCCAGTCAGTTCGGAGCGAGCATTACCACAGCCCTTGCCGCCACCATCATCCGACGAGATTGAAGTTCATGCCGAACCTCATATGATCCAGGAGTGGGCGCAACCACAGCCGTTTCCGGCGCAGTCACGGCAGGTGCCGGAGGCCGTACCACAACTACCTCCCATCGAATCGGTGGCTCCCCCGCCGCCGGAGTCTGCCGAGGAGATCGAGGGGCAGGTCCCGTCCCCCAGCGACCGTACCCCGGCGCTGCCCGATGACCTGACTGCCCCCGGTTCGGTCGACGATACAGCCGATGACCTGCTGTTTAGTCAGCAAACTCCGCCTGCGGAGGAAGGGAGCGATCAGGAACTAGGGGCTGCGATGCAGCGTCTGCAGCAAGCGGCGAAAGCGATGCGCGAACAATCACCGTCGGCACGAGTGGCGCGGTCTCGCCAACCGCTACCGCTGCCCAAAATTGACAAGCCCGGCGATCTGGCAGCACCGCAGACAACCATTCGATGACACCCCTTGCCATGCATATCGATCGGACGAAAGCAACCAAGCGAAGCAACCAGTTTTGGGCATGGCTGGCCCTGGGCCTGTTGTGCCTCTCGTCGGGCTGCGTGCTGCGAGGAACGGTGCCTGCGTCTCAGGTCCCGGAGAACTTGCTTGCGCCGCGTCGCGAGCACAAGGTTTCGCTGGATCTGGCGCTGTTGGGGCAAGCCAAGCCGCACGATCATTTGGTTCAACCGCATGATACGCTGGGGATTTTTATCGAGGATCTTTTCGGGGGTCGCGGTGAATTGCCCGCTTTTGCTTACTTTCCCGGCAACAATGGTGCCAGCGCCCTGATCCATGAACCAGCGGTGGGGCAACCGATTCGCGTCGCCGCCGATGGTACGATTCGGCTGCCCTTGGCCGATCCGATCTATGTGACGGGGCTGACGCTCAATCAAGTCCACGACCGCCTGCGTCAGGTTTTTGTCAACCAACGCAAACTTCTAGTTGAAGGCAAAGACAACATCATGGTATCGCTGATTCGACCCCGCAGTCATCGCGTCATGGTGATCCGCGAAGACAGCGGTGCGGCCGGTCCCGCCTTCACCCGCGATGACACGCGGATTGTTTCCCGTCGTGGTTCGGCGGAGGTGGTCGAACTTGCGACCTATGAAAACGATGTATTGCACGCACTGGTCAATTCCGGCGGTCTACCGGGACTGGACGGGTTGGATGAAGTTTGGGTGCTGCGAGCGAGGTCCGCCAACGAAACCCAACGCATGCAGGCGATGGCGATGCTGCGGGACGGAAAAACGATTTCCGATGTTCAGGAATGTATTGGAGGTTCTGCAGGGTTGCATCGTATTCCGCTGCGCGTCTACCCGCACGAACCGCTGCCGTTCCAGCCGCAAGATGTGTTGCTGTACGACAACGATATCGTATTCGTGCCCCCTCGAGACAACGAGTATTTCCTGACCGGCGGTCTGCTAAACGGAGCAAAAATCCCGCTACCGCGTGATCATGATGTCGACGTATTGGAGGCGATCGCCATTGCCAATGGCCATATCGACGGTCCCGTTGCGATTACCAGTAACTTCGTTAACGGGCCGGGAAATATTTTTCCTCCCAGCCGCGTCCTGCTTGTCCGAAGGTGGGGACGTGATCAACAGATCAAGATCGAAATTGATATCAAGGAAGCGATCAACAATCCACGCGAACGGCTAATCATCCAGCCTGGCGATCTAGTGATCCTGAAATACACCCCGGGAGAAATCGCGATGAACACGATGTTTAACATCGTGAACTTCAACTACAACATCGGTAATCCATAACCGTCGCGGCACCAACTTGGTACCGGTCTGCCGACGATTCTTGCGGTGCGCGGCGGCAGTTCGTCCGCGGCTTTTTTCATCAGGCCGCTAAGAGAACTCGCTGTCGGCAGACGGG
>SLFV01000526.1 GCA_007124075.1 Roseimaritima sp. | reverse complement strand
TAAAGATGTTTCGCAAAAGAAATTTGGGATTTACGCTGGTGGAACTGTTGGTGGTGATCGCCATCATCGGAGTTTTGGTCGGCTTGCTATTGCCAGCCGTACAGGCGGCTCGGGAAGCGGCTAGGCGAATGTCATGCGGCAACAACATGAAGCAATTAGGTCTAGCGTTGCATAACTATCACGACACCCATCAGAAAATGGTGTACGCAGTACTGCAAAGCGGTTCGGTAGAAACAGGCACAGCGATGCCGGGAGCCGGCCGCGTGATGAATCATAAAGGCTGGCTGAGCGTGCTGCCCTTTATCGAGCAGCAAGCACTGTTCGATATGTTCGATTCCAGACTAGCAACCGGTGCGTACTCGCGTGGTTCCAACTCGGTAGCCGGTCCGCGTCCAGGGGAACCTGGAAACGCCAACGACGTTGTCGTCAGTACCATTCTAAACAGTTTTCTGTGTCCCTCTGACCCGAATCCTGAATCTTATGCATCCACAGGAAGTGCACATTATTCGATTTCGCCAGGGACGACAACACTGCAAGGTTCGTTAACCAATTACGACTTCAGTGTCAGCCGACGTTCAAGTTCGACGCCTCGCTGGAGCGCTGATAACGCTAATTCCCGACGTATGTTCGGCCATAACGACTCATCACGGTTTCGAGATCTGCTGGACGGCACCAGCAACACGGTGATGATTGTGGAGACGATCCGGCTATATCATGATGGAGTGACTCCATCTTGGGGACATGTTCGCTGGGTAGGAGACGGAATCGACTTGGCCTACGGACCAGGGATTAACTTTTTAGGGCCCTGCTGTGGCTGGGATGCAACGCCTAACGCGCGGCCAATGACCCGAAACCGTCTTGCTGGTTGGGGGTCTCCTGGGAGTCTGCATCCCGGCGGCTGTCAAATCACGATGGCGGATGGTTCGGTTCGGTTTGTTTCCGAAACCGTCGATCGGATTACTCGTGAGCGCCTTGCGCAAATCGGAGACGGTCAGCCGTTGGGCGAATTCTAAACCAAAACGCGTCTTACCTTTCACCATCCACATCTCTACGGGCTTCTCCTGCTCCTCAGGGGCGGGTCAAGCCCTCAAAAAACAGTGATTGATCGCACGAACCCAAGTCGTCTGGAGTGGGGGTGTGAGTTGATCACTACGCTTAAACGCAGCGCCAACGTTTCGTGCGTGGCTCTCAGTCGGTAACCGGTACTGGATGGGGTACGGGGCAATGAGAGCTCAGGCAGCAATGCAGGGTTGTGTCACCAGCTTCCTACTGTAACCGGGGGACTCGCTTGATTAAACTACGGTTCCAATGGTTGTCGAATGCGGAAGCGGCTGAGTCCGCACGCCTTCCCAGCTAAATGAACTAATTGAGTTTATTCTTCGCAGAGTCCTTAATACTCGCGTTTACAGAAAAAGCGATGGAGATTGGTATCGATGAAAATTGCGATGATCGGAACGGGTTACGTAGGTTTGGTGACCGGAACATGTTTTGCGGACAGTGGTAACGATGTTGTCTGTGTCGATATCGATGAAGCGAAGATCGCGGCACTTCGAGAGGGGAAGATGCCGATTTATGAGCCCGGGCTAAGCGAATTGGTTTTGAGCAATGCTGCCGCTGGACGATTGACGTTTACAACCGATTTGGCATCTGCGGTATCGGCGTGCCGGATCATCTATCTGGCTGTGGGCACGCCGCCTGCGGCGGACGGATCAGCCGACTTAACCGCGTTGAAAACCGTTGTGGATCACATTGCTCCGCATTTAACTGCCGATGCAATTGTGGTCACCAAAAGCACTGTGCCTGTGGGTACGAACCAATACATTTTTGAACGCTTGCAGGATGTGTTGGGACGTGAGGTCGACGTTGCCAGCAATCCCGAATTTTTGAAGGAAGGTGCGGCGATCGATGATTTTATGAAGCCCGATCGCATTGTCGTTGGTGTGCGTCGTGGCGAGGTCGCCGAGGCGCTGGAGGAGCTGTATCGGCCGTTTTTAAGGACGGATCGTCCGTTTTTGGTGATGAGCCCTCAATCGGCGGAGCTAACCAAATACGTCGCTAATGCTTTGTTGAGCACCAAGATTTCGTTTATCAATGAAATGGCCAATTTGTGCGAGCGAATGAATGGCGACATCAACGATGTCCGCCGCGGAATAGGCCATGATCAACGCATTGGTTTCGCTTTTCTGTTCCCGGGTGTCGGGTACGGCGGCAGTTGCTTTCCGAAGGATGTTCGAGCTTTGGCCAGTATGGCACGCCAATTGGGGATGGAGCCGCGGATTATGGACGCGGTCGACCAAGTCAACGATCAACAGAAAACGGTTTTGGTGGAAAAGATTCGACAGTTTTTTGGTGATCAGATCGGTGGCAAGCGTTTCGCGGTCTGGGGGCTGGCTTTCAAGCCTAGGACCGATGACATTCGCGAAGCCCCCGCGTTGACGCTGCTGGATTATCTGCTGGAGCAGGGGGCAATTGCTCAGGTGCACGACCCGGAGGCGACCGAGAACGTGCGGGTACGCTATGGGAATCGCCTGATTTATTGCGAAAGCGCGATGGATGCCCTCAATGGTGCCGAAGCACTTGCGATCAATACCGAATGGAAGGCGTATCACAATCCGGATTTTGACGAGGTGAAAACCCGAATGAACGGGCATGTCATCTTTGACGGTAGGAATTTGTACGAACCCCAGCGATTGCTCAAACGGGGCTTTAGTTACTTCAGCATTGGTCGTCCAGCGGTCTGTATCTCCAGAACTCAGGCGTCACCGGTCGGTTCCTAAAACGACGTTTTGAATCATGCGTCGGGTGGGGAAAAGTGCGGGCGTAGCTTTACTGTTACACGTCTAAGATCTCGACCTCCTCTGCACGATCCATGATGAAATGAAATCGGGCCGAGGCGTCGCGTCCCATCAGGTCGCTGATCACCCGGTCGGTCTCCAATTGATCGTCGACTTCGACTTTCAACAATCGTCGAGAGGCGGGATTCAGAGTCGTTTCCCACAACACCTTAGGCATCATCTCCCCCAAACCTTTGAACCTGGTGATTTCAACATTTGTCCGTCCAGAATGTTCGGACAGGATACGGTCGCGATCTTCATCATCTGCCGCCCAGAAGGTCTCCTTGCCGATGTCGACTCGGTACAGCGGTGGTTGAGCGATATACAGCCGCCCCTCGCTAATCAGTTGCGGAATATGGCGGTAGAAAAACGTTAGCAGTAACGTCGTAATATGATGCCCATCCGAATCGGCATCGGCCAACAGGATAATCCGTTCGTATCGCAAGTTGGATAGATTTACCTGCGAACCGATGCCGCATCCAATCGCGGTCAGCATATCCTGGATCTCCTTATTCTCCAGCATTTTCTTCACCGTCGCGCTTTCGGTGTTCAGCACCTTGCCGCGCAGCGGCAGAATAGCCTGAAAATTGCGGTCACGTCCTTGTTTGGCACTACCACCAGCGGAATCACCCTCGACGATGAAGAGTTCCGATTCGCCTCGGCCGGCGGCAATGCAATCGCTCAGTTTTCCAGGCAGCATCGTGCGTTTGCCGCCTCCTTTCCGCAGCACCGCTTCAGAAGCGGCCCGCGAGGCAGCCCGGGCACGGGCTGCGGCGATGATCCGGGCCACGATCCCGTCAGCGACGCTGCGATTATTATTCATCCATTGCTCAACTGCCGGACGGAGCGAATTCTCCACGAATGGTTGAACCTCGGGGTTATTCAGGCGATCCTTCGTCTGTCCTTGAAACTGTGGTTCGGGAGTAAACACCGATACGATCGCTACCAGCCCTTCGCGAATATCCTCGCTACTGATCTTCAGCCCGCGTGGGGTTAGGTTGTGCGTATCAATGTAGTTTCGCACACCTTTGATCAGACCACTGCGAAAGCCAATTTCATGGGAACCACCAGCCGCTGTCGGGATGCCGTTGACGAACGAGCGGACATGCTCGTCGGTCGATTCAGACCATTGAAAAACCAGTTCCAAACGGTGTTCCTGCTCGTCCCGGAGCACAAACGGCATTTCATGAATTGGACGGGCAGAACGTTGTTTCAGGACCTTGCTCAGGAAATCGACGATTCCCTGTTCATGCTGAAACGTTTCCTTCGTCCCTGCGGCTTCGTCGGTGTAACTGACTTTTAGATTCCGATGGATAAAACTAACGGTTTCCAAGCGTTGTCGAATGGTCTCCGAATCGAACTGGGTCTTTGGGAAAATCGTCGGATCGGGCGAAAACGTGATTGTCGTCCCCGTGCCACGAATCGCACCTTTTAGCCGTTGCAGTTTGCCTTGCAAAATGCCCTTAGAAAATTGCATGCGGTACTGGGCACCGTCCCGTTTTACAACCGCGGTTAACTCCTTGGACAGCGCGTTAACCACCGAGGCACCAACCCCGTGCAGTCCGCCAGAAGTTTTGTAGTTTTTACCGTCAAACTTTCCCCCTGCATGGAGTACTGTCAGCACCATTTCCAATGCAGGCTTGCCGGTTTTGGGATGTTTGTCCACGGGAATCCCGCGTCCATTGTCGGACACCGTAATCGTTTGACCATCGCGTTGCAGCGTCACGTTGATTTCGCTGGCATAGCCATTCATGGCCTCGTCCACACTGTTGTCAACGATTTCCCAAACCAAGTGATGCAGGCCCGCGCTGTTGACGCCCCCAATGTACATCCCTGGTCGTTTACGAACGGGATCCAGTCCCTCCAGGGCCACGATGTCTTTTGCACTGTATTGGTTATTCATTGCCTGTGTTTCATCAGAAGCAAACAAGGGGGCCTGTCGGGAAAGTCCAATCGCGGGGTATGTCCATCAAGCAGCGACAGTCCCGACCGTTCGCTAGTCATTGGTCGGTAACGGTGAGATTTGGCGGCGCGGGGGGGGGATCCTGAACGATCTGGGCGATCCTTCCATTTTTTTGCACCTCAATCCCGCGACCACCCCGTGAGGTAACCCTATATTTGGCTGTTGAAATGGTCTTCTTGGCTCCGCGGTTGGTGATGATGGTCAGCAAATCTCGATCTCCGTGGGAGGCCTTGAATCCCAGTAAACGGTCCTCGGGTGCTAGCCGGATTAAGGTTACCCCCTTCCCAGGCCCAGACAGGTAATTGATTTCATCGATCGGACAAATCATCGCGCGACAGTTTTCGGAGACCGCCAACAAGGTTTCTGTACCGTGGATCGGCAGCACCCCAATGATTTGATCTTCTCCCGTAGGTCGCGCGTAACGGCGGCCGCTCCGTGTCGATGGTTCGACAAAGGTCTCCAAGCTGAATCGCAGTGCGAATCCGCGACTGGAAACCGCCAACGCATGGACTTCCGGATAATACTGTGGGTTTTTGGGGTCTTCATAGACATTGCCGGTCACGCGCGGATCAAGCGAATAGGCCGCGACAATTCGCTCGCCATCCTTTAGCTTGAACAACTTCTGGATCGGTTCGCCAAATCCCGACGATTGCGGAATGTCCGCGAGCCGAGCCGTGTAGCAAACGCCGTGCGAGGAGAAAAATGCGACGGCTTGCCTGGTCGAACCCGCGACGCAAGCCAGCACCGAATCGCCGCTGCGAAGACGACTTTTTCCCGGATCGGCAATCTGTTTTTGCCGCTTCACCCAACCATCGGTGGTGATCAGCACATGGCAGTCCTCCTCAACAATAAAGTCTTCCTCGTTGTATTGCGGTTCCTCCTCAATGGTGGTGATTTCAGTTAGTCGCGGATGGGTGCGACCGCTGGCGTAATGGTTGCGGACCGCTTCCAGTTCCTCACGGACGATCTGCCAGCGTCCCGAGGCGTTGGTATCCGCAGTATCCTCCTTCAACAATTTGCGGATTTCACGTGCTCGCCGCTGCTTGCTTTTCAGTTCGTCCAAGACGACATTGATTTCCAGTTTGGCCAACCGATACAGCCGCAACTCCAGAATCGCGTCGGTCTGCTCGGCATCCAATCCACCATCGGAGGCAGGATATTTTTTCATGATCTTTTGTGCCGCGTCGGCTTTTCCGTCGCTGCCGCGAATGATGCGAATGACTTCATCCAAGACATCAAACACGAATGCGAAACCGCGGAGAAGATGAATCCGTTTTTCCAGCGAGGCCAGTTCATTGGTCAACCGGTTGGTGACAACCTCCAAGCGAAAATGCAGGAAGTGCCAGAGTATTTCCTTTAGGCCCAGTCGTGAGGGGGAGCTGGTTTCGGGGTTCTCGTTGGGAACCAAACAAGTCAGGTTAACATGAAAATTGGTTTGCAGCGGAGTGTGTTTGAATAAGTAGGCCAAAACCTTATCGGCATCTGCGCCGGGTTTAAGCACAACGTCGATGCGAATTTCATCGGTCGATAAATCACGGACCTCTTCCACCAAAGGCAGTTTGCCGGAATAAACCAGCTCCGCCATTCGTTCC
>SLFV01000036.1 GCA_007124075.1 Roseimaritima sp. | reverse complement strand
GGTTGTCGCAATCGGTATTGCGTCCGGTGCGTCAATTGACCTCCGTCGTAGGTGCGATCCGAAGTGGCGACTTCGGACAACGGCTCACCACGATTCGTCATGATGAACTAGGGACGCTAGGACAGACCTTGAATCAGATGGCTTCGTCATTGGAGGAATACCGCCAGTCCAGCTTGGGGGAGTTGTTGGAGAGTAAAGCGACACTAAGTGCCATGCTACGAGCGTTGCCCGATCCAGTGCTGATGTTTAGCCCTGACGGTCAATTGTTAGAAAAGAATCCACCAGCGGAGCTTTTTTTGCGCCCGTTTGTTGGCGGTGACCAAGACCCCATCGACCCGTCACGAGTTCCACAGCAGTTCCGTCAGGCGCTCCACAATGCGTTACGGGGTCAACCAGCCCTTCCGAAAAAAGTGCGTTTCGATCAAACTTTGCAAGTCACCGCTGACGCCGGGGTGCGAAGGTGGCTGATCTCCGCCATTCCGGTGCGACAACCTGTATTCGATCCATCAAACGATCGCGGAACGTTTGGCGCGGTCGTGGTGTTGGAGGACGTGACCGAACTTGCGAATCTGGATGAGTTACGTGCCGAATTAATCGGGTTGGCTTCCCATGAATTGAGGTCGCCGCTAACCAGCTTGCGCATGAATCTTGCCATGCTGAGCGAAACCTCACAACAGTTCAATCAACGCCAGCAATGTTTGCTTGTTGCCGCAGAAAAAGCCTGCGACGAACTGGAGCTGACGATTGAAGAATTGCTGGATGTCACGCGTGTGGAAGCTGGAAAGCTGAGGCTTCATCCCAGCGACGTTCACTTGCAACCTGTGGTGACACGTGTGATGGATGCCTTGCGAGATCGCTACATCGATGCGGGAGTCGACCTGCGAATGTCGGCACCGCAGCAACCGCTAGTCATTCAGGCCGACGACAAGCGATTGGTCAACGTTCTGACCAATCTGTTGAACAATGCCTTAAACTACGCTCCCGAACAATCCCAGGTTTGGATCAAGCTGATGTTGAACAAAGCTGCTGGTGTGGACAACGTCCTGATTTCCATCGCAGACCAGGGCCCGGGAATCCCGGACCTTTTTCGGGAGCGCGTCTTCGAAAAGTTCTTTCGTGTCGAGCATCAAGGGCTTCTGGATCGGGACTTGAAAGCACGCCAGCCTCGCGGCACTGGAATCGGCTTGTACTTGTGCCGTGAAATCGTCGGGGCCCATGGCGGACAGATCTGGTGCGAGCCGAATCGGCCTACCGGCACGGTTATGTTTGTGCGTCTCCCGTTCACTAACGCGCTGACAAACCCGTCCCCCATCGACCAGTAGCAGGTTGGGCCTCTTGCCACAGAATCTATTCCGAATGCATTCCGATCGGCCGGAATACTGGCGTCTGGGCAAAATGCTTAGCCCCTCTTCGGCTCGAGCGGGTATTTTGCCGGGTCGCGGTTTGAAGCCACAAGCCTGACCTCGCACGCGTCGTCCGCCTGCTCAGAACGGACAGGAGGCGATTTCCCGACGTCGCCCACCTGGGCAGCCTATCGAAAAAGCAGCCCGACGCTCTCCCGCCATTCGATTTTCCAGTATGTCGATTGGATCGCCGATGGGTCCTGCCTTTCAAACAGGTCTGTTAGGTGGGCGTTGCGATTCGCATCACGGGTGCATGGTACAAAAGTTGCTCTCCTTCTTACCGAACACGCGAAGGAGAACTGCCTACTGACGAGGAATCACCATGCTGACACTACAATTTGCACTGAATGTGGGTGCCGCCCTACTCATGGGTGTTGCAATCGGACTGGAGCGGCAGTGGCGTCAGCATACGGCGGGCTTACGGACCAATGCACTGGTCTCGCTGGGGGCCGCGATGTTTGTGGGGTTATCCACATTGATCGAAGGAGACGCCAGTCCTACACGGATCGCCTCGCAGGTCGTCAGCGGTTTGGGTTTCTTGGGTGGCGGAGTCATCCTCCGCGAAGGTCTGAACGTCCGAGGTTTAAATACCGCAGCGACGCTATGGTGCAGTGGTGCGGTCGGTTCGCTGTGCGGAGCGGGTTTTGCGGGCGAAGCATTCATTGGTACCACCGCGGTTCTAACCATCCACTTGGGGCTGCGGCCTGCAGTCCGTAAGATCGAAAAATATACGAGCAAAGCCACTGACATCGAGAGCTTTTATCGATTGCGGATCGAGTGTGATTCGGACCAAGACATGCAAGTCCGACAGGTCCTACTGCGACACGTCAATGGGCACGAGAAACTGAGCCTGCAAGGATTATCCACGGAAGATTCTGAAACGGATCGCACGGTCGTGTTGGCGGAGATCTTTTCCTGTGATCGCAATGATCGCGCTGTAGAAGAAGTGGTCACGCGGGTGGGCATTGAGCCAGAAATCAAAGCGATTAGCTGGCAAAGGACGGCAGCATGACTACTGATTCTCGCAATAAAAAACGCTTTGCGACCGATTTGTCCGACGAACACTGGGGAGCCATTTTGGCGTTACTGCCCGCTTCGCGATGGAGCAGAACACGACGTCCAGTCAATGTGCGCGAAGTCATCAACGCCATCCGTTTCCTGCGTGCCACCAAATGCGGTTGGCGTCACTTACCTAACTGCTTTCCATCCCGTTCCACCGTCCGATACTACCATACCAAATGGACTCGCCTGGGGATCTGGCAGGCCATAGAACAGGTTTTAGAAAAAGTCGACATCAATGACGATCGATATTCGAAACCCTAGCATCGTGCGATAAATAACTGCATGGCCTTTCTCCCTCGCTCTAAATCTCTCCCTGCTATTCCTGCTCCGCAGGGCCGGGAGAGACGGTTCAAAGGAACAGTTATTTATCGCACGATGCTTAGCGACTTGCTGTTCTTTTTGATGCAATGGCTACAGTCTCTACAACTGAACCGATGCCAGGTTTAGTTGAAGGTCTGCATGTTGATTCAGCTTTGCAAGCGGGTTCCGGGAAAGCTAGAGATTATGTGCAGAGTTAGCGATCATCAGAAGATTTGGATCAGGTCCTTCCATCAGGAGACTAGAGCGGTACCATGGCAAAGCGGAAAAGGAATCGCAACAGACTTGCCACACGCGGTAAACGCTCGCGGCCGACCGATCACGGTATACGATGCACTGTCGAGGCGGCAAATCACGGACTTACAACGAAAACTCCGCCAGCCACAGCTACCGACGACACGCTGGAGATTTTGAGGTCGGTCGATAAGGAAGTTGCTGAAATTGCCGGAACTGTTGGAACCGCTGAAGTGGATGGAGTTGATGAATTATCGCAAACCACGTCGGCGGATTGGTGCGAGCCCCCCGATTCTGTGGTCGGGAAGTTTTCTACCAGGCCACAGCAAGTGACGGACGACCAAGAGGACCGGGTGGCGAAAACCTTTTCTGCCGTCCCCAGTCAGGCTGATCGTTTTGATCAGCTTCTGGACACCTTTCAGATGACGCTTGGCCAGTTACAGGAACTGCCTCTTGTTTTGCAGCGGGGCGTGTTGGCTGGTGCCGACGGCGGCGGGCGGACGGATACGCTGGTGGAGATCCACGTTGTCGAGATGGAACAGCAACTGGAGGCGTTTAGCAAGGAAGTGGAAGATCAAGCTGCAACGATTGATCAGCTCCGCCATGAACTGTCCGGCAAAGAAAGGCTTGCAGCCGATTTGCAGCAACAGATCGACGAAAGACTTAGCGAGACGTTGTTTCCCAAGCCTTCGGAGGATGAACTGGAGGCGCTTCGGATGCGAATTGCCGAACTAGAACACGAAAACCATGAGCTTTTGGTCCGCTGTGAAAACAGTAAAGCCCCATCCAGCAGCCTGGGGTGTCCTCCGCAACCCCCAGCCGAGGCGTTGACGTGGGAAGAACAGAAACAGGTCATCCTGCAGCGATTGGAACAGGAAGAAGGTCAAGTGTGTGCTGGCGGGGCTGCGGACCAGAAAGAAATTGTAGGGGAACTGCAGCAATTGCGACACATGGTGCAACAGGCCGACGAAGAAATCCAGCGTCGTGACCGCCAGATTGCAGATTTGAGGGAGTTACTGGATGACCAGTCGAAAACATTTGGCAACGTTGCGATCGGGGCAAACGCGATTGGAGAACTTTTGGAGCAAGATGACCTAATCCGCGAAGAACGCGAAAAACTACGGGAGATCCAGCAGGAGTGGCAGGCAAAACTTAGTCAGGCCGAGGTTGAAGTGTCGCTGGAAAGGGCGCGGCTGGCACGCGAACGCATGGAGTTGGAAAAACGCAATCACGAGCTGGAGTGCCAACAGCAAGAGCAAGCCCGAAGCCACTCCGACCAGGAGTGCTCGGAGACGTCAGGGAAACCGAGGCGGCGCTGGTTAGCAAAATTGGGCCTGGACCAAACAAGCGACTAAGAACGGTTCGGTGCGCGCGGTGCTCTGGCTGGACAGGGCGGGCCATTGGACACTCGCTGTTTGTCCATGGCATTTAAGGTGTCATTCGGATGACTGAGCCCACGGTGGCTTATCGAGACGACGATACCCTCATTCGTTAACACAATCAACCACGATTTTCGATCGCTTGTATTGACGAAAAATGAATGGGTGGTCTGTTAACGATTAAGATTGGAGTAGTGGAATTCGCCAGAATTCGTCTTACTCGGGGAATTCTGGCGAATTCCACTACGGACCAACTCTAATTTTTTAGTGGTTTCAGACCACTAGAATCAATCGGACACAACCAAGAGGTATCGGGAGCGCATCGGTGAATCAAGATATGGATCGACGAGGATTTGTCAGTCAGGTTGGATTGGCTTCGGCCGCATGGTGCGGCTGGTATGCATGGCAATCAGGCGCGGCAACCGTGGCGGCGGATGAGCGTCAGATTTCACCACCGGGAAAGGGCTTACGGGTGGCCGTGCTGGAGCACCCTGACCCTTGGACCAAACAATCGATAGGCGCCGCGACGCTGCTGCAACGTAATGGCGCCACCGTCATCCCACTCGATCTGACAAGCGGCCCTAGCCAACAGGCTCAGCCGATCGACTTGTTGGTCTTCGGGGCCTTTACTAATAACGCCCCTGACTACAAAAAATACGTGAATGCCTTCGCGGACGAGATCGTGGCGTTCGTCCAGCAAGGTGGCGTTGTGCTGGAGATGACCCAGTCGGATCAGTTCGGGGACAAGGTCGAGTACCTGCCGGAACCGCTGCAGGCCCGCCGCTGTGATGATGATTTTGATGACTTGCATGTGCTTGCACCCGAGCATCCGTTAACCTCTTGGATTCCCGCTGACGTTTCGAAGGTCGGCAAATCCCACTTCGAACGCTCACGAGCGAATTGGGAGAGCTTTTGCGATTGGCGAGAGTTGCAAGTGTTGCTGGCCTCTCGTCCCAATGCTGAGTTCCCCTGTTTATTGTTGGGCGAATCAGGCCAGGGACGGTGGATCCTGACAAGCCTCTGGCTGGACAAATGTTTTGACTCGCAAGATCAACCCACTTTCAGCAGGCTGGCTATCGAGGTTTCGCTTCAGTTCTTCGCGGCGGTTGCGACCTATGTGCAGTTGGTCAAAGCGGGACAGGCACCGCCGGTCGTTCCCACGTTGTCGCCTGCTTTGATTGGTACCGGTCCTTTGGTCGGGCATGTTGATACTCAGACAGCTCGATTGTGGTTCCGTCCAGCACCCGCTCACAACGTTCATCGGCAGTGGCAATGCGAATTACGTCATGAGCAACAACCGCCGTTGGTGGGACAAGCTTTCATCGATGGTGATCATGATGGCACGCTGCACTTCGAGGTGACGGGTCTGCAACCCGACACGGAGTACCAGTATCGAATTTTTCCTGTTGGCGAAAATCGCGACTGGAGTGTGGAGCATAACAGCCACGGCCAACTGCGCACACTTTGGGCTCCGGAAGCGTTGCCGGAAGAAGTCGTACTGGGGCTCGGGTCATGTGCCCCTTCGACACCGGATCACATTTGGACTCGCGTTCTGCAGGAAGGTTGTCAGGGTTTTGTCTTCTTGGGAGATACACCGTATATCGATAGCGATCAACTGAGTGTCGCGCGGACCAAGCACCGCGAATTTCTACGACAGCCAGAGATCGCGACCATGATCCGGCAGATACCTTGTTGGGGGACGTGGGACGACCATGACTTTGGGGTCAATGATGGCCACGGAGATTTTTCCGGCAAACATGTGGCGCGGATCGCATTTTGTGAATACCGGGCCAATCGGACGTTTGGCCATGATGCCAAAGGGAACGAGCAACCCCGTCCGTTCGGAGAAGGTCGCGGTATTCACACCTCGTTTCGCTTTGGCCCCCTGGAAGTCTTTTTGCTCGACCCACGCTGGTTCAGCCGCACGATGCCCAGTTGGGCGGACCCCACCCAGACCACCTGCCTCGGACAACAGCAATGGGATTGGTTTCGCGAAAAATTGAAATCC
>SLFV01000279.1 GCA_007124075.1 Roseimaritima sp. | reverse complement strand
CGCAGCGCCATCAAAAAGATTCATTATTCCTCGAATCCAGTCGCTGCAAGCAGCTTAACCGATGGCCTGAACAACCCAGCGGGATGAACATTTTTCTTAGAAAACGCTTACGCCATTTGGTCTGCAGCAAACCAGCTCGCGATTATTTGAGAATCTTTGAAATATTGGCAAGCATTTTGCATTAAAAATGGCTTCGCAGGGCCAGTTGTTTGGCCCTCACGTTTATTCATTTTTGCAAGGAGATTTGCAATGACCAAGTTAGCGAAGTGGGTTGTCGCCCCCCTGTTGGCGATCGCGTTGGTAACCAGTTGGGACGCAAAGGAATCGAAGGCGCAGTTTTTCTCGGTTCAGGTCGGTGGTTTCGGACCGGGATTTGGATACGGCTATGGTCCCAGCTTTGGTCCCCGAGTCGGTTTCCGACCGGCGGTGCCTGTTTATCGGTCTCGGGGTTACGCCCCGGTGGTTCGTCCATACGGCGTGTACCGTCCGCCGATCTATCGTGCACCAGTGCGGAGTTTTCGACCAGCTTATCCGGTTTACAAGTATCCCGTCCGTCCTCGCCCCTTCGGTCCGGCGATTCGTTATCGGTTCTAAAACGTGATCGCGAAGGTTACTTGCGCAATCGTCTGCCGCTTGCCTGATCGCACGACGACGATTTTTAACCGCAGTTGGTTCTACGAAGGTGAAATTCGCACCGGGATGATGTAACCTGTTGCTGGGACGAACGAACGAAGTTCTCCGGCCAAGAATGCTCCGTGTCGTTTGCCTTTTTTCAATCCTGCTCGCAATCTGCGGGCAGGACCAGATCCTCCAGCTTCATTTGTCCCTGGTGCGCATGATGGCGAATATATCTCTGACTAAACCATTCCCAACCGACCCCGAGACCGTTTCCGGTTTTCAGGACGCTACGACCACCCGGAAATCCGCCGGGTTGAGCGTGCGGCATGTCCGCATCTGGTTGGTGCTGCTGATTTTGGCCTTCTTGGTTGGGCGTGATTCGCGAAAGGGGTTCGCGACCGATCCTCCCAATGTGATCGTGATCTTCATGGATGACATGGGGTATGCCGACATTGGTGCCTTCGCGGACACGCCGTATCCGACCAAAAATCTTGATCGCATGGCTCGGGAGGGGCGTGTCTTTACTGATTTTGTGACCTCCTCCGCAGTTTGTTCGGCATCGCGAGCAGCGCTGCTGACAGGTTGCTTGCATCGTCGGGTCGGCATTGACGGGGCGTTGGGTCCCGCTTCCAACATCGGGATCAGTGACGGTGAAGTAACGCTGGCCGAAATCTGCCGGTCCGGCGGCTACGCTACCGCTTGCTATGGCAAATGGCACCTGGGACATCATCCACGATTTTTGCCAACCCATCATGGATTTGACGAGTACTACGGGATCCCGTATTCCAACGACATGTGGCCTTTCCACCCGGAAGACTTGGCACGGTTGGAGAAAGACCCATCGGCCAAGAATCGTTGGCCCCCGCTGCCGATGATCGAAGGCACCAACGTTGTTATCCCGGAGATGCAACCTTCCGATCAGGAGCAAATGACACGGCAATTCACGGAGCGATCGGTTGATTTCATCCGTCGGCACGCGGATCAGCGTTTTTTTCTTTACCTTGCTCATCCCATGGTCCATGTTCCGCTGTATGCATCCGAAGCGTTCCAGGGCAAAAGTGGCGTGGGCCTGTTTGGCGACGTGATGTTGGAGGTTGACTGGTCGGTCGGGCAGATTTTGGAGACATTGCGGGAACTGAAATTGGCCGAACAAACCTTGGTGATTTTCACCTCGGACAATGGTCCCTGGCTAAGCTACGGCACGCACGCCGGTTCGGCCGGACCGCTGCGCGAAGGCAAAGGAACGATGTTTGAGGGTGGCTACCGAGTGCCGACGGTCATGTGGTGGCCCGGAACGATCCCAACGGCGACGACCTGTGCTGAACTGGCATCGACGATCGACATCCTGCCGACGGTAGCCCACCTTGTCGGCGCGCCGCTGCCAGCTCACAAAATCGATGGCAAAGATATTCGCCCGTTGCTGTGGGGCGACGCGTCTGTTTTGTCCCCTCATGAAGCATTCGCATGCTACTACCGCAACGGGGAACTGCAGGCGGTTCGCGACCGTCAGTTCAAGCTGGTTTTTCCACACGCCTATCGCACTCTAGCTGGCAGGGTCGGACGCGATGACGGGAGACCGATTCCGTATTCGCAAAGTCAAGCCGAGCAGGCGTTGTACGATTTGCGCTCCGACATTGGTGAAACGGCCAATGTTCAACAGCAGCACCCCGAAGTCGTCGCGAGACTGCTGGCAGCCGCGGAAGCGTTTCGCGAGGACCTCGGTGACCGGCTGAGCCAACGCGTAGGCAGCGGAGTTCGTCCTCCGGGAAAAATGACCCCCCAGGACCAACGACTCGACACATCGCCCTAATGACAATCGAGACTGACACTCGCCCCATTGCCGTCGACAGCGATGCGGGGGGAGTGCCAAGTGATGGCTAGTCCTCCGCGCGGCTGCCATCCCCACACATTTTGACGATCCTTGGCTGGAATGTTCCCAGGGTTTCAACCAAATCCGCTTGCCGCCGCATCACCTCGTGAATGTCTTTGTAGGCACCTGGAACTTCGTCGGCGTCGGCACTAAGGACACGTACCCCGCGTTTTGCCAAATCATTGCGGACACGGTTCCAACGATAGGTGTTCTTGGCCTGTTTACGCGACATCTGGCGGCCCGCACCGTGGGAGGCCGAAGCAAGTGCATCGGGGTGATCCAACCCTGCGACGATATAGGCAAGATCCGCCATCGTTCCCGGAATCATCCCCAAGGCTCCCTTGCCCGCAGGGGTTGCCCCCTTACGGTGAACCACCAATTGGCGACCAGCGTGTTCTTCGATCCAAGCAAAATTATGGTGGTTCTCGATGCCCCCGATGATTCGGGCACCCGCAAGCTGGCAAACCAAACGGTGGATCACATCATGATTCGCTGCGGCGTAATCACCCATTAAATTCATTGCCGCCCAATATTCCTGGCCTGCGTCGCTATCAAGGTCTAACCAGGCCAGATTTCGGAAGTCCTGGTATCCGGGAGGTAACCGACTGCGGGCGATTTGGCTGTAGCGGTTGCACACCGCTGCCCCGGTACCTCGACTGCCACTGTGACTTAGCAGGCCCAGATATTCGCCAGGTTCCAGCCCCAGCTTTCCCGGTGCGTCGTTTAGCTGGACGATCCCAAATTCAACGAAATGGTTACCCGATCCGGAAGTCCCCAGTTGTCGCCAGGCGCGGTCTTTGAACTGGCGCGTCACCGGGCTGACGCTCCAGTCAGCATCCATGACCACGTGCGATTGCGGTTTTTCGTGGCTGGCTCCGACCCCGAACCGAGTGCCCTGCTGTAACGCACGCTCCATCCGATCGGCTTGGGAGTTTATCACCCCCGATGGCAAATCCAGGATCGAAAGCTTCATGCGACACGCAATATCCACACCGACCGCGTAGGGAACCACGGCGTTTTCACATGCCAATACGCCACCGATCGGCAAGCCGTAACCGACATGAGCGTCGGCCATCAGAGCGCCACGGACCGCGACCGGCAGGCAACACGCTTGCTGCATCTGGGCGTGAGTCTGTGAGTCGATTCCCGACGCACCCCAAGTTTGGTAGGGAACCTGCCGCGGTTGTGGGGTCTGAGCGTGCGCCAGCAACGCCTGGGCGAACGGTCGCCAAATTGGTTCGGCGACAAAGTGCTCTGGATCTTGAACCACCGACCGTACCTGCTGCCGCATTTGGGGCTTGGTCAGACGCTGCTGCTGCGACAACAACCGAATCGCGTTGACGGCGGGTTTGACACAAGGATCTGGCACACCCAGCTTTTTCAGTTGCGGACCATTCATGATGACACGTTGGATGTGGTTCGAGCAGACGATCAACAGGCCTTCACCCGGATCGGTGATCGACAGGATCGACAGGATCGACAGGATTGACAGGATTGACAGGATTGACAGGATTGACAGGATTGTGTCAGCGACGGTTCGCTAAGACAAAACTTGGTTCGTCGGCAGCCTCCTGTTGGTCGAAGTATCCCCCCATCCAGTACCAGACAATTCCCAAGTATTCATGCAAGGTTTCATCCACCGCACCGATTCGGGTCAGGGCGGGAATGAACGCATCGGGTTTGAACACGACCGATCCAGCGCGATGCCTAGCCCCACGGGGAATGACTTCGATTCCCTGAACTTCGAAACAGCGACGCGCGCGAGTCATATGCAGTGCGTCCGTGACCAATGCAACCGTCTGCACGCCTTGGCTCCGCAGCAGTTCAGCGCCGAAGAGGGCATTTTCATGAGTCGATGTGGAGCGGTTTTCGATCCAGATATCCTCACGATCCACCCCCAATCCGACCAGCAATTCGCTCATCGCGTCGGCAATGGTCGTTTCCGAAGGGTATTCCACGATGCCGCCACACACTAATACGGGCACTGCGGGTCCAGAACGATAAAGTTCCGCAGCCAAGAGACAGCGAATGATGGAATCTCCCCCAAGTTCCTGGCGTTCGAAAGCGGGGTCCACCGGTTTCAGGTAACCTCCCAAACAAACGATCGCCTGACATTCGTTAGGTCGGCTCGTGACCAACGGATAACGCCATTCCAGCGATCCTAGGCACAGCGTTGCCACCACAGGCATGCACAGAACCAGCAGCAGACCAAAGCTGCATCGGAACAAAACACGCTGCCGGCGAGAACAGGGTTTGGCGAAAAAAACGAGTGGAATGGCGCTGACGATCGTCGCAATCAGTAAGATCACGGAAGGGCGAGCAAGTTGGGTTACTAATTCGTACATAGAGGATCAGCGGGCCGTTAGGTGAGCACCGATTGGACCACATGGCCGTGGACGTCGGTTAATCGAAAATCGCGTCCCTGGAACCGGTAGGTCAGCTTTGTATGGTCCAGGCCGCACAGGTGCAAAATCGTTGCTTGCAGGTCATGCACGTGAACAGGATCGCGAGCGACCCCCCACGCAATTTCGTCGGTCTCCCCGATCACCTGGCCCCCCTTGACGCCGCCTCCCGCCATCCAAATGCTGAAGGCGTAAGGGTGGTGGTCCCGACCGGTGACCCGAGAATTTGCCCCCTGCCGGTTCTCCCCCAACGGGGTTCTCCCAAATTCCGAATTCCACACCACCAGGGTCTCGTCCAGCAGCCCGCGCTGTTTCAAGTCCTTCAACAGCGCCGCGATCGGTTGATCCGCCATCAAACAATTGTGCCGCAGTTGCGGATCAAGATTGCTGTGATGATCCCACGACGAATGAAAAATTCCCACCACACGAACACCGCGTTCAACCAAACGTCGTGCCAACAAACAATTGCGTGCAAAGGGCCCAAACAACCCGACTCCGCCCAGATTCGACTTGATCGCAGGTTCCTCCCGCTCCAGCCCGTAAGCATCCAGCGTTGCCTGGGATTCATCCGATAAATCGGTCAGCTCCGGTGCAGCAGCTTGCATTCGAAAAGCCAATTCGTAGGCATTGATCCTGGCGGCCAATTCACTGTCGGCAACATCTCGTTGGTGCAAGCGATTCAAGTCGTTGATCGCTTGGATACTGGCTTGTTGCGCGGCGTAATCAACCCCGACGGGGTTCCCCAAATTTAGCACCGGGTCTCCATCGCTGCGAAATTGAGTGCCGGAGTAGGTGCTGGGCAGAAACCCACTGGACCAACTGGCAGACCCGCCTGGAATACCACGGCCGACGGTCACCAGCGAGACAAAAGCAGGCAAATCGCGGGATTCGCTTCCCAGACCGTAGGCAAGCCAGGAGCCGATGCTGGGGCGTCCGGCGATCGGCGAACCACAGTTCATCATCAATTGTCCAGGCAAATGATTAAACTGGTCGGTGTGCATGGAACGAATCAAGCACAGATCGTCGGCGCATGACCCCAAATGCGGCAGTAGATCGCTTAGCTCCATCCCGCACTGCCCGTAACGGATGAACTTCCGCGGCGTCGCCATTAATTTTGCGGAATCTTTCTTGAGGAACGCAAAGCTAACGTTTTCCAGCATCGAATCGGGAAGAGGTTGCCCATCAAGCTGATTTAAGCGGGGCTTCGGGTCGAACAGATCCATCTGGCTGGGACCGCCCTCCAGGTAGATGTATATGATCCGTTTGGCTTTCGCGGGAAAGTGTTCCGGACGAGGGACCGTGGGATCATGCGGCGAAACCATGTCCGTGGTCCCATCACCAGCAGACACCCCGTCTTGCGTGAACAACGAAGCCAGGGCCATCGCCCCGGCACCTTGCAATCCATCGACCAGGAAGCGCCGTCGATAGAATGCCTGGGCAAGCTGGTCGAGCTCTTCGCTTGCGGGTACATGCTGCTGCAGTTCAACGTTCTGCTGCCGGCTTGTCAACTTTGGGCCTGCGGAAACGTTGTTGGGCTTCGATTTGTCGGACCTCGGTCCCGGGCCAT
>SLFV01000393.1 GCA_007124075.1 Roseimaritima sp. | reverse complement strand
CCAACGGACTCCAATCCCTACGAGTATCATGATGCAAACTGCCAATTTTACCGCCAGTCGCCGAGCGTTGTTGCGGCAGGCAGCCTGTGGATTCGGGGCGTTGGCTGCCGCAGAACTTTTGTCAAGGCCAGTCGATGCGATGCAGACGGGCTTGCTGCACCATGTCGCGCGGGCCAGGCGAGTCATTTTTCTGTTCATGCATGGTGGGCCCAGCCAGGTCGACACTTTCGATCCCAAACCGGCGCTTGCTCGGTATGACGGCAAAACCATCCCGATTGACCTGCCCTCGCAAGTGGATGCCAAGCCGATCGCCCTGAAATCGCCCTGGAAATTTCGGCAACATGGCCAATCGGGCCTGTGGGTCAGCGAGCTTTTCCCGGAACTAGCAAAGGTCGCCGACGAGTTGTGTGTGATCCGATCGATGCATACACGTGGTCAATCGCACGGCCAGGCCGTCAGCATGTTAAATACCGGCAGCGACAATCTTGTCCGGCCTAGTTTAGGGTCTTGGGTCAGTTACGGGCTGGGAAACGAAAATGAAAACTTGCCCAGTTTTGTTGCCCTCAGTCCCGCATCAAGTCACGGTGGTCCGCGGAATTATGGTAGCGCTTTTTTGCCTACAACGCATCAAGCCACGACGATTGGTGTCAACGGAAAATTCCGTGACGGGAAGATTCCCAATTTGGAGTCCAATCATCCCAACCGTCACCACCAGATACAGCAACTTGCCCTCCTGCAGCAGTACAACCGCAGGCACTTGGCTTCCAGTGGACCCGATGCAGCGATTGAAGGTGCGATCGCGTCCTATGAAATGGCATTTCGAATGCAAACCGCCGCTCCCGATGTATTGCGAATCGAAGACGAGCCTGGGAGTATTCGCCGACTATATGGGATTGATCAAGCAGCGACGGCATCCTTTGGGAAGAACTGCCTACTGGCCCGACGGTTAGCGGAGGCGGGGGTTCGGTTTATTCAGATTTCGACTGGAAATGTCTGGGACCAGCACGGTAACCTGTATGCCGGTCATCAGAAGAATGCGGCGGCTACGGACCTGCCTCTGGCAGGCTTGATTCACGACCTCAAGCAGCGCGGGATGCTGGACGAAACCTTGATCGTTTGGAGCGGTGAATTCGGTCGTACCCCAGTGGTGCAGGGGCGGGATGGACGCGACCACAACCCGCAGGGCTTTACTGCGTTTTTGGCTGGTGGCGGCGTGAAGTCCGGCTTAGCCTTCGGTGAAACCGATGAATTGGGATTCCGTGCGGTTCGCGATCGAGTTCACATGCATGACTTGCACGCAACGATTTTGCATTTGCTCGGGATCGACCACCAACGCCTCACCTACCGCTATGCGGGTCGCGATTTCCGCCTGACCGACGTGTATGGTCGTGTGGTGGATCGAATCTTGGCGTAGGTCGCGTTCGGAACGAAGGCCCTGCTTGTTTGGCCCTCACACTTCTCCGGGCTGCGCCAATGGCGCGGTTTGAGGAGGACAATTAAGTTAAACCTAAGTTCGGATCGCGACGATTATTAGGAATATGCGGCCTTTCCTTGGGGGAACCGTATCGGGTGGTTTATCTGCGGACCAGTCCCTGGTTGGGACGCAAGCATTGGCCCTCAGCACGACGGGCCCCACACTCCCCATCAAGAGGTGACGGCTAACAGTGCAACAACAACGGTGTTCCGGCTAGGGTGCCAGGAGTACATTGCCGCCAGCTTCCCTTCGGGTGCTTCGCACAATTGACTCCTGAAGCCCTTGCCTCTTCTTAAATTTTTTATTTGACGCTTCGCCAGCGGTGCAAATGACTTCCGTGAACTTCCGCAATCGAAATCGATCGACATCCAATTTCAGGCCGATCCGTGATTTTGTTCCGGCGCGGTTTTACGTTGGGCTATGGATCGCATACGTACTGACTGCGAGTCCGCAGATTTCCCGGTCACAAGAAACCCCAACCGACTACGTTTGGCTGGAGCAGGCGATCGCGGAAAGTGCGTCCCCAGCGCCGTACCATGTCAGCGAGGTGCAGCAGACGGATTGGCAGCGGTTTTTAAGACCCGAACGCCGCAATGATTGGCGGTCAACACACAACGCGAACGATGAGGGTACCGTGGATGTGCCTGAACCAATGTTGTTTGACATGGTTCGTCCGCTGGGTGCCCGGAGGGGTGAATTGGAGGCCAATACGTTGGCGATTTTTCCTTGGCGGGCAAAAAACCGCGATCTGTCCAATGATCCCTTTGGTCCAGGCCCGCAGACTCGGGATTTAAAGGGAATCGAATGGGCCCCGGAGATTGAATTTGCTCCCGTGGACAATTTCGCGATCGAGTTTGAATTGCCCTACGAGTCATCTACGTTGGAATCTTACAAGCTTGGCTTGCAATGGACGATCGGTACCGCATTTGAAGATCAATACATTCACGGCTTTCAGATGTTGATTGAACCGACCGTCGCTTGGCAAGGCTGGAATACGACGTTGCTGTATATTGGCGGCGTCCGCTTCGATGAGCGTTGGAGTGCGTTGTTTATGCTGGGCGGGCGTATGAATCTACGTGGGCCCAACACCAGCGAAACGTATGAAAGCCTGTTTAACCTAGCGTTGTTTCGCGAACTAACGCCCGACATTCAATTGGGGGTGGAAACTAATTATGCTGCCCGCCTGGTAGATCGGCGACAGTTGATCGTCGTTCCTCAAATTCATTGCGACCTGACCAGGACGATCCAAATCCAGGCTGGCATGGGCTTCGGAACCTCGATCGATGCGACGGAGGAGTCGTTCATTATGCGTTTGATCTGGAGTCGTGATTAAGAGGCAGGGCGTTTAGGGATATCCCGGTCGTCGGAGCGTCAATGACTTTGAGGGCTCCGAGGGAATATCCCAAGGAAGGATTGTTCGCTGGTGACGGTTCGTTCGATCACAGGACAACGGAGTCAGAGCAACGAAAACCTCGATGCTGCAGGATGCGCGCGTTCCCACCGCCAGACAAGCCGTTTTCCCGCACGTGCTTCTTCGGCTACTGCGTGATGGCAAATTGGCGACAAATATCGCCGATCTGCTGCTCGCCTTTCAACTGCAAGACGGGAACTCGTCCGCCGATCAAAGGGCCAGCCGTTCGGGAATATAGCTCGTCGTCATAAACATTCAAGATCACCGCCAACGCCCACCCGCGACGACGCATCTGCAGTAACGCGGCCGTCGTCTCCTCACCGACGAACTGGGCGATGATGACAATCGTGGTTTCACGAGCCAAGCGATGCGCCGACTCGACCAGCAATTGCTCCAAACGTAAGCCATCGCTCAGTTCCAGGCGAGCCAGCAGACGTTGAATGTCCTGAAAATTACTAGGACCTCGTCCAGCCGTCTGGACCACAGGACGCAATCGATCACTGGTGTTAGCCATCGATGCTTGCTGTGCCGCGATGGCACGAGTCCGAAAGTCGCCTGCCCAACCGTCACTGCGAATTCGGTCCGCCGCGTCGCGCCCGTTACTGACAACCCCCAGCGGCTGATTCATTTCGTAGATGAATGCCGCGATCGATGCCGCCGCAGTGACCGCCAATTCGGACCGCACGGGCTCGTGCTGGCGCGGATTGGCCTGCCGATGAAAATCCAACACCAGTGTCACACCCGCGACCGAGCTCGGTTCATAGACCTTGGAGTGCAATAGGCCTGTGCGAGCGGTTGCTGGCCAATGAATCTGCTTCATTGCGTCACCCGGTTGCCATTCGCGGATTCCTTGCAGCCGGGTTGGATCATCCAAAAAACGCTCCCGCATCTTGATTTCCCCAACCGGACGCGTTGACGCGATTTCGTATCCCGACAGCGGCACGATCCTGGGTAAGACCAGCAAAAACTGCGGTTCTGCTCCGACACGATAGTTCCGCTGCAAACCAAATAAATCGCCTGTCTCCAGGACCGTCGGTCCGATTTGGAAATAGCCACGACGGTTGCACGTCAGACGGTAGAGGAGTTGTTGCTGCTGGCCAGGCCACAGCATCAAAACCCGCAACCGCTCGCCATGCACCTCCAGCGCGGGTGGTTGAAAAATCAGTGCGGTACGCGGCAGCAAATCTTCAACCAGCAGCCAAAGAATTGGTATGCGACCTTGATTGCGAACCGTGACCTGAATCGTGGTGCTGCTTCCGAGATCTACCTCCATCCCCCCAGATCGACGCGTAATCAAAACATTCCGTGTCCAGGAAGCGGCAAGATAACGGCTGACCAGAACCAGTCCGGTGGCGGCGTACCCGGCGTACAGCCACAGTGAAGCTCCGAAGATCATCCCCAATAAGATCATTGCCGCAAGGGCGACGACAATCCGACCGATAGGGCGAATCATTTATAGCGGTCCCCAAATTGCCGTGGTACGTTTGATGGGCTACATCATTTGAAGCCTAAAAACTAGATCCTAACCCAAAAACGCAAGCTGCGATGACCGCTGCGTGCCGTGAACGATCACGAGGCTGCTCCATTTAGCAAGCCGTTCAGATGCTCCTTTGCCTCGCGGATCAGACCTTCTGCCCAGGCCTTGTTTTCGTACAGCAAGATCAGACCACGATAAAACTCTTTCAGTTCCTCCGCGGGGAGGTTTTCCGCAGCCCAATTCATTTGTTCTTGAAGTGCCTGCGCACGTGTGTCCACGGGTTGTAATTGAGCAGATTCGTGCAGTCTTTCCATTTCGGAAATCGCCAAGCGCTGGAGCCTTTGTGTCTCCAAGTCTTGCGTCCCACCTTCATGCCCAAAAACCGCAAGCCACTGCGAGAACTTTTCGACCGCACCTGCAGGGTCCTGTTCACGTAGCATCGCCGCTTCCAAAAATGCTTGCCGCAGCGGAGATAAACGCTGAATCCCCCCTGCCTTCAGCCCCGCCAAACGGAGTCGCCGGATCGTACCTTCCATGTCCATCCCTGAGGTCAACGATTGGATTTCCGGTATGCGTGGATCATCCGGGTAAGCACGCGTAAAATTGCTGACGTCTCGGCGCAAGGCAGAATAATTTCCGGCCGCCGCATTGTATTCAATCGATTCGAAAAGTTTGTCCGAGGTTGGGGTGCGCAGCCAAAAAAAAGAAAGCCCGATCATCACCGCCAGTACCAGGATCAGTCCACCGATCGAAAGCAACTGGACCACCTGGATTTCAGGGGGCTCCTCCTCTGTAATCAATCCCCGACCGCGGTCCATCTCGTCAACGGTGCGAAAACTTGTATCTAGTGTTTTCGGTAGCTCGCTTGATTGTGTCGTACCCGGCTGAGGGCCCGCTGACTGCAGCGTCGGCGGCCGTGTCGGCACTTGCCCCGGCGCTGAATCCAATGTTACATCCAAGGTCGCCTCCAATGGATCGCCGTCCGAACCAGGGGAGGCCGTACGCCCTTGCGGCGCTACGGTTGGACGCTCGGAGGGAATCACAAAAGCCGGATCGATCTCCAAGTCGGTACTATCGGTCGGGGACTCAACTTGCGTTGGCTGTCCCAAATCCGAGGCCGTTTGGGCCTCTCGCGCTTGCAAGCCCGCCCGCATCGCTCGCAGCCGATTCCCAACCACCAATGCGGTCGGCGGACGCTTCTCAGGTGCTTTTTCAAGTAACTGATGGATCAATTCCGTCAACTCTTCAGGAGTTTCTGGCACGATCAGGTCCAAGGCTACCGGAGTCTCGCGGCGTAATGCATCGATAACGGTCGTGATCGACTTTCCACCGAAGGGCGCGCGGCCCGCCAAGCACGCATAAAGAACACTGCCTAGCGCGTACAAATCGGTCCGTGTGGTGATCTTGCCCTCGCCAGCCTGTTCAGGCGCCATGAAATCTGCGGTTCCCAGCACCGAACCGGCGGCGGTGTGGTCCCCCGCGCCAAACAATTTGGCGATTCCAAAGTCAACCAGATGAATACATCGTTGGTCATCCAGCAGCAAGTTTGCAGGTTTCAGATCGCGGTGGATCACGCCTAAGTCGTGCGCGTGTTTCAGCGCGGCACAGATGTCTATCGCAATATCGATCGTCAGACGCCAATCCAACCGCTTGTGTTCGCGGAGGTATTGTTGCAACGAAAGCCCGTCGACAACCTCCATCGAATAAAACAAAACGCCTTGCTCCTCGCCATATCCGATCAACCGCACGATATTCGGATGATTCAACTTCTTTAGAGTTTCCACTTCCACCAAAAAGCGACGTCGAAAACGCTCCGAATCGGCGACCTGCTCAGCGATCAGCTTGACCGCAACCGGTTGCCCCGTCGTCTCATGAATCGCGCGATAAACCGACCCCATGCCACCTGAACCAAGTTTTTCTTGTAGTAGGTACGGGCCAAATCGTTGGTTTGCCATGGGTTGCCAGACAGCAAGGGAAAAACAGGGCGGCGATCGTTCGCGGCCTCGCCTTCATTTTAAGTTCTCCCACCCGAGAGCATCAATGATTGACGATTAATATTGATAGCAACGGGCTACGCAAGAGTTTTTTCGTGAACTGGAAGCTTTTTT
>SLFV01000564.1 GCA_007124075.1 Roseimaritima sp. | reverse complement strand
TACTCGCATGGCGGATATCGACTTCCACCAAGTTGTCCACTTATCCCGCGTTCGACTCAACATGGCATCACCGCAATCCGTCTCGATGAACTGCTTGGAACTCTCCGGAGGGCGTCTGAATTGCGAACGCAGTTATGAGTTGCCTGGTTTTTCTTTGCTTGTCTCCAGTCGCACGCATGGTGCCCTGGAGCATGGCGGGGGGGAAGTCCACTACCTTTCTTCTTGCGCATCAGGACGAATCACTCGTCTGATACTTTCCGATATTTGCGGCCAAAGGCAGACCTTCCGGGAGATATCGACGGTGATGCGTGATGGGTTGCTGCAGCACATTAACTCGCTATGGCAGGGCAACCTCGTGAAGCAACTGCACCAGCAGCTAGAAAGCTTTGCGGAAACAGGCGGGTTTGCATCGGCTTCGCTATGTACGTTTTTCGCCCCAACCCGGAGCTTCACGATGTGTAGCCTCGGGAACCCTCCGCCGATCTGGTTTGATTCGCAGCAACGCACATGGAAGCGGCTTTCCCCGCTTCCCCGCAGATCGGTCTCGGTGCCAAAGAATGGTGCGGCGGCAGGGGTCTATCAACTGGACGAATATCAGCATTTCCAGCAGAAAACACGACCTGGTGATTTGCTGCTGGTCTACGGGAATGGATTTTCGGAGTCAAGGTTTGCCGATGGCACCTTAGCAGGGGGGTCGGAATTGTTATATCGTTTGCAGGCGATGAAGGATGTTGAGGGCATCGCGTCGATCGAACCGTTGATTAGTGAAATACAGCGGGGAGGGCTTAGTGGCGATAGCACGGTGATCATTGCGGAAGCGAACCGCAGGGTCGCAACGATCAGGAACACATTGCTGGCACCCATCCGCATGCTACGCTCCCCGCGTGATTGTTCGTCTGTGGAGTAAGCCAGCGTTCGTTCTGCTGCGGAGGCCGGGGCAAACGGGTTGAATAAATGCTTGTCGCGGTGTAAACCCTTCTTGGTCCAGAAACTTGATGTCACTGCATGCGCCGACTTTGGTTCGGCCGACGCCAGCGATTGAGTTTGCACAACAACAGCGACCTGACCGCCACGTAAATTTGGAAATAGTCTCATGCGTTCCAGCGAAGCCGTTCAATATTTCTTCGATCAAGCAGCCGAATTGCTGGAATTGAGCTTGGAAATGCGGCAGATGCTACTTATGCCCAAACGGGAGGTTTCGGTCCAAGTTTCGATCGAACGCGATAATGGTAAGTTGGCACAGTTTGTCGGCTACCGCGTCCAGCACAATGACAGTCGCGGACCGATGAAAGGGGGTTTACGGTATCACCACGAGGTCGATCTGGATGAAGTTCGCTCGCTGGCCAGTTTGATGACCTGGAAAACCGCTATCGTCGATTTGCCCTACGGTGGTGCCAAAGGGGGAATAGGGGTTGATCCGCGGACGCTGAGCATGCGGGAAAAAGAGCATTTAACTCGAGCATTTGTCGATCAGATTCAAGACATCGTCGGCCCCGATCGAGATATTCCCGCCCCAGACATGGGAACTGACTTCCGTGTTATGTCATGGTTTAGGCACCAGTGGGAGAAGTACCATGGGTTTAATCCGGCAGTGATTACCGGTAAACCGGTGGAGGAATACGGTTCGCGTGGCCGGGAGGAGGCGACCGGTCGTGGCGTAGGAATCTTGGCAAACAAACTGGTCCGCCGTTTGGGAAAAAAAACAGAGGATTGCGCGGTCGCCATTCAAGGTTTTGGCAACGTCGGTTCCCATGCGGCTAAGTTCTTACACGAGTCGCAGTTTCCCATCGTTGCAGTCAGCGACGTCAGCGGCACGTACTACAATCCCGACGGGTTGAATATCCCCGACGTCCTGCGGCACACGCTGCAGAGTCCTCACGGCAGTTTGGAGGGATATTCCCACTGCGAAAAATTACCCGGATCGACGCTGTTGGAACTGGAGGATGTCGAGATCCTGATTCCAGCGGCGCTCGGAGGTGTGATCACGGCGGAGAACGTGGACCAAATCCATGCGCCGATCATCATCGAAGGTGCCAACGGGCCGATTTATCCGGTTGCAGACAAGCAATTACATGAGCGCGGTATCATTGTTATTCCCGATGTGCTTGCGAACGCAGGGGGAGTAACGGTCAGTTACTTTGAATGGGTTCAGAATCGCCAGCATTATCGATGGCCTTTGGACCGAGTCCGCAGGGAACTGGAGCATGTCCTGGTTGCCGCGTTCGATTCGGTATGGGAAATCAGCCAGCAACATCAGGTCTCGCTTCGCACGGCGGCCTTCATGATCGCCATTCAACGTGTCCAGCGGGCGACCGAATTGGCGGGGGGGATGTGATCGATACTGGCAAACAGCCCCCGCCTTTGAACTACCTTCAAGCAACCTGTCTTCAAACAAAACAGCAATGAACATTCCAGCGCAGGACGATCGTCGTCCGACATTTCGGGTTGATGTGACGAAAGAAGCGTTCGTCTTCTCAGCCGCTCACTTCATAACGTTCGCGAAAGACATCTGCGAGCGGATTCATGGTCACAATTATGGGGTTCGTGTCACCGTGGAAGGGCCACTGGACGAGAACCACTATGTTGTCGATTTTATTGCACTCCGCGACGCAGTCCTGAAATTGACCCAGGCCTGGGATCACCACGTGCTGCTGCCCACGATGCATGCGGAAATCCTGGTGACCAACGACGATTCGGAAACCACAGCGACCTTTCGCGATCGCCGCTGGGTTTTCCCGAATGAGGACTGTATCCTGCTGCCGGTCGTCAACACAACGGCGGAGGAGTTAGCACGCGTGTTGGCTGAGAAAATTCGTCAGGAGACCGTCGAGCAATTCGGAACAGGGCTTGCTTGGTTGGAGGTCGCGGTGGACGAGAACCACGGGCAGTGGGGCGTATGCCGCCTGCCGTGGTGACCGGTCTTCCTGTTGCAACTTGCGGTTATTGTCTTATCTGCCGCTTGCCGAATGCTTGGCTGCACGAATCGGACCAGGATGATCAATGTAGGCCGCGTTTCGATCCATCCCCGGCGTCATCCCGCGCCACGTTTGTCGCCGTTGCTTCCGTGCAAGTATCGACTTACCCGTTTCCCGGTCAAATGTGTCCGGGGTCAGATCGGCCGGAGCACTGTCATGCGTTTGCTCCGTCCAGTCGTTCAACAGTTTCCGTAACCTCGCTTTCTCTGCAGTGTAAGCTGGCGTGGCAGCCAAGTTGCGTAATTGATTGCGATCCGTGGTGAATTGATAAAGTTCTTCCTCTGGTCGCGGGGCTAGAAAAATATCTTGCTGCATTGGATTTAACCGATCCGCATCACGTAGTTGTCGTAACTGCTGATGCGAGGGTGAAGCAACCGAATCGGCAGGGCCTTGCCAAGCCCACTGTGGACGATGATTGCGAATGTACAAAAACCCATTGGCGCGAACAGCGCGCCCGTGTGCTTCGTAATCATGCCAATTGTGCTCTGAAAAAACATACTCCCGCGTCACAGTCATCGGCTCCCGGAACAGCGCTACAAAGCTGACACCTTGCATCGACGGTGCCGCCGCACAGCCTGCAACCTCTAAAAGGGTCGGGGCAATATCGATCGCACTGACCATGCTGTCGCTGGGTGTGCCAGGGGAGGCGAGCTTGGCTGGCCAATGCATGACCAGCGGAGTTTTCATGCCTGAATCATGCAGTCTTGTTTTGGCGCGGGGAAAAGGTGCACCGTTGTCGGCCATCACAATCAATAACGTGTTGTGTAAAGTTCCTGTGGATCGCAGTTCGCTGACCACCTGTCCGACAAAATAATCAAAACGTGTCACCTCATTGTGATACGACGCGAAATCGCGACGGGTTGCCGAATCGTCACTGAGGAATACCGGCAAATCCACTTGCTCGGGATCATGCTGGGGGCCGTACAGGCCTTCCACCCAATCCTGGTCCCCATCCCAACCGCGATGCGCGTCGTAGGCGGCAAACCAAAAGAAGAACGGCATGTTCTGAGGACGGTCCCGAAGGGTCTGGACCCAAGTCGCGTGACCGCCTTGATTTCCAGGGCGCCGACCGGAGTCAATATAGTCAAACGCTGGTGGCTGAGGCATCTGGCCGGGGGGTGGGGGGGCGGAGGTCATGTGGTGTTTACCCACCAACGCGGTGTAGTAGCCCGCCTCTCGGAGCAATCGGGGAAACCAGGGAAGGTGGGCCGGGATTGGTGCATGCAATTCAGCCGCCTGCCCATTGTTATGTGGGTAGCGTCCCGTGATGATGCTGGAACGACTGGGACTGCAACTGCTGGCCGTCAAGTAAGCGTTGTTAAACTGCCTTCCTGCAGCAGCCAAAGCATCGATGTTAGGCGTTCGTGCCGTAGTACTGCCGTAGCAGCCGATATCCGTATCACTGATGTCGTCCGCAATGAACAGAATGATGTTAGGTCGTTCCGCGATCGCCACGCGATCCTCCCTCAGCCCCGTGCAGCATACGATCAACCATGCAGCGACCGTTATTTTTGATAAAGGCGACCAGACGGATAATAAATCGGCGCTGGGGCGTGTTTCCTGATCGTTCATTGATTACTCCAGTCATGAAAAAAACTCATTTGGTGGTAACGTGCACCACGTCCAAAACCAACTTTTTGCAGGCATGGCTTGAAAAGCCTGCCGCTTACATTTCCACCGGATGAGGCAAAAACTTGGTTTGCTGCTATCGACGATGCCTTCCTGGCCCTTACCGCCCGTTTTCGACAGGCCGCAAACCCATCGGATTTTGTGACCGAGGACATGAAGTTGCGAGCTATCTTTTCAAGCAGAGCGAACTTCCACGTTCATCAAGACAATGATTTGCGGTCCCCTATTCGATTCCTCCAAGACGGTTCCAGACGATGCAAGTTAGAACTTCGAAAGCAATGACGTTTGCATTCGTGACGTTTATTGGCGTATTGCTCACAGTAGATCCCGGCAGCGAACTGCATGGGCAGCAATTTGGTAGCGGGCATCGGGCGGAAGTCCGTGGCGGGTATTGGGCGGAAGCCCACGTCCCTCGGATGGTTCGACGTGAACTGCGCGGACGCACCGTCATCATCCCTCCCGGGATTTCCGTCTATCCCGGTCCTTTTCCCGGAGAAGCGTACCGTTTCGGGTATGGATACGGTTCAGGCTTTGGCTATGACCCTTACGAACGAGGCAGTTTCCGCGCTCCCGACTTATTCGACGATCCGTTCTTTCGGATGCAACAGAAACCTGCGTTCCCGAATCGATCTCGCGGCAAGCAAAATAGATTTCGGGATTAGCTGATTGGCGTGCGACCGATAGCGGAGCAACGGGTTGAAAAAATAAATTACTCCCCGATAGCCCATTTTGTCCCCGCTGCAACGATCTCTTGCCACTGATCAGCCCGGATGGTCTCGTTGTGATGGCCCAGCGTCGTACCGAATACCCGGACCCCGGCATGTTCGCGACGCCAAATCACCGGTTGGTCCGCATCTTGCTCCATGCTGTAGGCGGTGGCAAGAACCGTTGTTCCAGGCCAAACATGCTTAACGATGTACAACTCCCCATTGGGGGTGTCCCATTGATCACCCAATGCCGCAACGATCTTGCTTTCCCTTCCCGCGTCGGTGGGGATGACTGCTAAAGATCTTTTCGCTCGCTCATGGAAGGTCGAAGTCACGCCGATTAATTCCCTCCAGGAGTCAGCGATCTCCGAGGAACGATAGGAGTGCATCGTGCAATGCACCAAGATCGCAGCCGCTCCCGATTGCTTGTGCCCCTCAATAATGTTGTTAATCAGCTTTGGGTCAGACATCGCGCCAAAGCACTCATTGTGGACGACGAAATCGTAACCATCGGCCCATTTAGGATCATCGTAGACCGTCGCTCGCGTATCTTTTTTGTCGTCATACTGGTGGATCGTCCAGTCAATTGGCCCGATTCGCTGCGACAACCCTTCGGTAACGAGAATACGTTGCGAATCGTAATCGTGACAACATCCTCCGGTAACCAACATCGCCTTGAGGCGTCTCTCTGCGGTTTCCTGGGCATTAGCGACCAGCAATCCGCTGGTCATGCAAATGCAGCCGAACAGCTTTAGCACACTAAGAAGGTTTGAGCGGAATCGGGCGGCGACCATCGCGGTTTCCTTTGACCAAAAGAAAATAGAGAAAAGGAACGGTGAGACCAATACGGTAAGTTGACGGATCTCTCCAGGGCATTTCAGTCTATCACCCCTCCGCCTTGATCGCGAGCGCCAACGCCGCTTTTCTGCCGACCGGCGCGGAGCTGGATTTCACAGACCTCTGCGGAATCTTTCCCGACGCTTGCCGTCACTCAGGACGGTACGCGAGGCCAGTAGAAGGTATCTGCCGCTGGTCTTCGTTGCCAAACCAACGGTGCATAATTGACGGGCATTCGCCGACTGATGTCGCACAATCATTGTGCAACACTTACCTCCATTGTCAGGGTTAATTTCGAAAACTTGAACCGTTTGGACGCCTTTGACGGT
>SLFV01000103.1 GCA_007124075.1 Roseimaritima sp. | reverse complement strand
GTGTTCGCCGGGCGCTGGGTGCCAAACGTCGTGATATCACGCGACAATTCTTGGTGGAAACGGTAGTGCTCAGCTTTGCTGGGGCTGCCTTGGGGATCTTGCTCGGTTTTTTAGGGCCGCCGATGTACACGGGGGCTTTAGCCCTGGTCCAATGGTGGGCACCGGATAAGTATGCCGTTTTGCCCGAGGTGATTCGTGAGGCTCAGCCGACCATTGTGGTGGCAACCATCCCGCTGGCCGTTGGCATAGCCGTCGCCGTGGGGTTGGCAAGCGGGTTGTACCCTGCGATTCGTGCTGCGAAAATGAACCCGATTGATGCGTTAAGGCATGAATAGGCTCCATAAGACCGGTGGGGTCCACTTTCTTTCCCGTCCCCCACGCTGCCCGCCTGCCGACAGCCTGCGAGATAGTTTTTGAGATGAGTGACCAATCTATTCCCAACGAAACAGCGTTTGGTGTGATTTGCAAAGCAAATCGGACCTGGTTCAGTGGTGCGGTTGCTGTTCTGAGTCTTTTGGTCTGGCCGGCGCTGACTGCCGCGATAGCGGCCGACGATGAACTTTCCATTGATGCGGAGGGTTCTCTATTTTTCCAGCAACATGTCCTGCCGATTCTCAGCGAACATTGTTTTTCCTGCCACGCCGAAGACACGGCCAAGGGCGGCTTTCAACTGGATACTCGCAGCCGCCTGGTGCGCGGTGGTGAATCGGGAGCGGTCCTGGATGCGGACGCCCCGGAACAGAGCGTTTTCCTGCAGGCTGTTCGGTATGAAGGCTATGAGATGCCGCCGCGTGGAAAACTGCCGGAGGCACAGATCGAGACCTTGCGGCATTGGCTGGCGATGGGCGCGCCCTATCCTGAGGACCGGTTGGGGGAACCAGATGAACAGCGGGTCGAATCGCCCGGTACCCGTGTGACCGAAAAGGATCGTCAATTTTGGGCGTTCCAGCCGTTGACGGACCCTCCGGTGCCAACGCTTGCTGGCAACGATTGGGGGCTCAATGCGGTCGACGCCTTCATCGCTGCGGGGCTTTCGGAGGTCGGGTTGAATCCCGCGTCGGTCGCGGCCCCGGAGAAGCTTTTACGCCGCCTCCATTACGATTTAACCGGTTTGCCACCCAGCGGAGAACGGGTGCAAGCCTTCCTGGCCGATCCTTCGCTTGCGCATTACCAGCAGATTGTCGATCAGCTACTGGCGTCTCCGGCGTACGGCGAACGTTGGGGACGACACTGGCTGGACCTGGTGCGTTACGCCGAAACCAATGGTTACGAGCGTGATGGTGCCAAGCCGGAGGTCTGGCGGTACCGTGACTATGTCGTTGATTCTTTTAATGCGGACAAGCCCTTCGACCAGTTCACCCTGGAGCAGCTTGCTGGCGATGAACTGCCCTACAGTGACCAGCATTTGATCGCAACCGGATTTTATCGCTTGGGTGTCTGGGATGATGAACCCGCCGACCCCAAATTGGCGTTATACGACGATCTGGATGATATCGTTGCCACCACCAGCCAGGTTTTTCTTGGGCTAACCATTAATTGTGCTCGCTGTCACGAACACAAAATTGACCCGATCACCCACGCGGACTACTACCGTTTGCTGGCATTTTTCAATGGCATTGAGCCGTATGGCGTTCGCGGGTTTGATTCGGTCGAACGTGCTTCCTTGCGGCCGCTGTTGCCGCCGCAAGAGTCGTTGGAGGTCACTGAGGAAACCCAACGCTACCGCCAGCAGATGGAGCAACTGAACCGACAAATCAATCGCGTGGAACGCAAACTGCAAGCCGATTTGGTGCAAGTTGAAAAGGAAGAGTTCCGCCACGAAATGAACCGCGTTGCCCTTGCGCGCAAACGCGTCGGCACACTGCTGGACGAGGACGAATGGGAACAGTACGCGGAGAATCTCGCGGCTCGGCGACGGCTTGGGGATAATCCCCCGCGGAGCGTTGCCCGTGCGTTGTGTGTCACCGAAATCGGTAGCCAGCCGCGGCCCACGTATGTTCTTACCCGCGGCAATCCGCACGCGGAAGGCGAGCTCATGCAGCCGGGCTTCCCCGAGGTCTTGGGGGCAGCGCAAGCGACGCCTGAACCGTCCGTACATGCCGGGACGTCCGGGCGGCGGACCCAACTGGCGCGATGGATCATCGATCGCAAGTCGCAACCGCTGACCGCTCGTGTCACGGCCAATCGATTGTGGCAGTATCATTTCGGTCGCGGAATCGTCGGCACCCCCAATGACTTTGGTTTTCAAGGCAGCCCACCGACCCATCCTGAGCTGCTGGACTACTTGGCCAGTAGATTGCTGCAGTTCGACTGGCATCTGAAACCGGTCCATCGTCTGCTGGTGTTATCGGAAACCTATCGCATGGATTCTTCGTTTCGTGAGGAGGCATTTGCGGTCGACCCTACCAACCAGGCGTACTGGCGTTTTGAGCCGCGCCGGCTGAGCGCCGAAGAGATTCGCGACTCGATGTTATCCGTGGCGGGCCTGATCCATCGCACGCTGGGCGGCCCCAGCGTCTATCCGGTGATCGAGGCAGAAGTCTTGGCCGGACAAAGTCGCCCGGGCTCCGGTTGGGGGAACTCCAGCCCTGGGCAGTTGGCACGTCGCAGTATTTATATCCATGCCAAACGCTCCTTGCAGGTGCCACTGCTGGCCACGTTTGACGTCGCCGACATGGATTTCACCTGTCCGGTGCGTTTTGCAACTACCCAGCCAACCCAGGCCCTGGGGTTACTAAACAGTGAATTTACTAGGGAAATTGCTGATGCGATGGCTCGTGACGTCCAGCGGACGCTGCCCGCAGCGGAGCGGGAGGATATGGTAGCCGAAGTGCTGCGCCGTACCACGCAGCGAGCTCACTTCAGTGATGCGGAAATTGAACGTGGGATTCAGTACATCGATAGCTTGACCACGGTCCACGACCAACCCGAACAGACCGCGTTGCAGTTGTTTTGCCTGCTGGCCATCAATTTGAACGAGTTCCTTTTTCTGGATTGACCGATCGGGACGAAGACACATGAACAAGAAACCAACATTCTGCGGTCGGACGCGACGCCAAATGCTTTGGGAACTGGGGTGCGGTTTCACGGGGACCGCGTTGGCTGGGTTACTGAGCGAAGATGGTTTTTGGGGCCGTCAATCGCATGCTGCGGACAACCGGGTTCCGTTTACCAACCCGTTGCGAGCGATCCAACCGCCGCTGCCCGCTAAGGCGAAGCATGTCATTTTTTTGTACATGTATGGCGGTCCCAGCCACATCGATACCTTCGACTACAAGCCTTCGATGGTTGGAATGGATGGCAAGACGATCGAGGTGAAAACATTTGGTCGCGCCGGACACCGCAATCAAGGCCGCATTGTAGAGCCACGCTGGCGATTTAAACAGTATGGCCAGTCGGGCAAGTGGGTCAGTGATTTGTTTCCGCATCTGGGAAAGTGTGTCGATGACATTGCCTTCATTCACTCGATGACCGCCGATTCACCGATTCATGGTTCCGCCATGTTGCAAATGAACAGCGGCCGGATCATCAGCGGCAGCCCGTGCTTGGGGTCTTGGGTCAATTATGGCTTGGGAACGATCAACGAAAACCTACCCGGCTTCGTCGTCATGCTTGATCCTCGTGGTGGCCCCATCAGTGGAGCCAAGAACTGGAGTGCCGGCTACATGCCAGCGCATTACCAGGCGACCGTGATGAAGAGCAAAGGGACGCCGATCTTGAATCTGAATCGACCCGCCGGGATCTCGGACGGGATGCAACGAGACTTGCTGGACACGTTGCGAGATTACAACGATCAGCACGCCGCGATGCGCAGCGGTAACAGCGATCTGGACGCCCGCATTGCTAGCTATGAATTGGCGTACCAAATGCAAGCCAGCGCCCCCGATGCGGTCGATTTATCACAGGAGGACGCGGAAACCTTGAACCTGTATGGATTGAATGATCCCACCGCGGCAACGTTCGGGAAACAATGCCTCCTGGCGCGTCGGCTGGTCGAACGTGGCGTACGGTTTGTACAGATTTACTCCGGGGGTGCCCACAATGACGACAATTGGGATGCGCACACCGATATGGAATCCAACCACAATCTGCATGCCAAGGAGACGGACCAACCGATCGCTGGCTTGCTGGTTGACTTGAAACGACGTGGTTTGTTGGAGCAGACCCTGATCGTGTGGGGGGGTGAATTTGGACGTCAACCAACAGCGGAATACGCCGAAGGCTCGGGACGCGATCATAACGCCTATGGATTTACCATGTGGATGGCAGGCGGGGGGGTTAAGGGAGGCGTCAGTGTTGGGAAGACCGACGAATTGGGAGCGGTGGCAGTGGAAGATCGCTTCCACGTCCGCCACCTGCATGCCACGATTCTGGAACTGATGGGGTTTGACCCCAATGCACTGACCTATTTTTATGGCGGCCTGGAGCAGCGACTAGTCGGTGTGGAGGGTGCCCAAGCGATCAGCGAATTGATTGCCTGAACACCGCCGTCAAAGTCACACTAACCCGCATTATCGCAGTGGGTTTGACGATAAGGTCGACTTTGCCGAAGCAAAGCGTATTGAGTTGTTGCGCGGATCGTCCAGTTGCACGTGTTCTGTCGCCGATACCGATTGCAAGGGTTGTTCTGTTCCAGCCCGACCCCTTGCGATCCATCTTTGTGCGAGAAACCAAGCTGTGCTAGCGCGCCGAGCGAATCGATCGATCACGTACTTGTTGTTACTGACGACCATCCTGCAAAGTGGTTGCGGTCTTCCGTTTCGGCTGCCGCCGGGACGCCATGACACTCAACGCTCTTACCACGATTCGGTGGGTCTGAAGATTGAATATCCGCAGGTATCCGCCGTCACGCAAAAAGGGTCCCCGGCCTTCGGGGCAACCTCGACACTGCAACCGCACGCGCTTGAGGACCCTTCGCAGTTGCCGACCCAGGATTTGACGTTGGAGGAGGCGATCGCCCAAGCCGTTCAGAACAGCCCGGTGGTGCGTTCCCTGGGTGGAACGCTGATCAGCACACCGCAATTTACTTTTACCGCGTACGACCCTGCCTTGGCGCACTCCAATCCCCTGTTTGGAGTGGAAGCGGCCTTGGCGGCTTTCGACGCCCAATATCGCGGTCAGTTGTTCTGGACCAAAGTCGATCTTCCCAACAATGTGGAGGGATTTGGGCAGGAGTTTTTTCGGGCGGTTCTGCAGGAGACCAACGCTTCGTACGTCAATGAGATTTCAAAACAGACCGCTCAGGGCGGCAGTTTCGCGGTTCGGCAAATTGTCAACTACAACCGCTCCAACCGACCGTTCCGCCAGTTTGCTAGCGAGTTCAACGGCTTCTTAGAAGCCGAATGGCGGCAGCCTTTGATGCAGGGTGCGGGGACGGAATTTAATCGGATTGCAGGGCCCAACAGCCCGGTCGGGCAATACAACGGCGTGCTGATTGCACGAATCAATGAGGACATCTCACTGGCCGATTTCGAAGCGGGGGTGACCAGCATGGTTGCCGATGTGGAAAATGCCTACTGGAACTTGTATCAAGCGTATCGGCTGTTGGAAACCGTCTTGCGAGGTCGTGAATCGGCCTTGCAAACCTTTCAATATCAACAGGTCCGCGTCAAAGCGGGCGCGGGGCGACGAGACGAGGAGGCTCAGGCCCAATCGCAGTTTTTTCAGTTTCAAGCGCAAGTCCAAAACGCGCTTGCCGGTCCCACGGGGCTGTACGCCGCCGAACAGCAGTTGCGCTACTTGATCGGGATGGCCGCCACCGACGGCCAACTGTTAAAGCCGGTTTCTCCGCCAACCGATATGCGGATTGTGTTTGACTGGGACAGCGCGCTGGGCCAGGCCTTGACGCGTCGCGTGGAAATTCGTCGCCAGAAATGGAACATCCAACGACGCGAGCTGGAATTGGTTGCCGCAAGGTTGAACCGCCGCCCCCGTTTGGATTTCCTGGGACAGTATCGTTGGCGTGGTTTGGGCGACAATTTGATCGGCCCCGAACTTGGCGGAATCGATAATCTTTACGGTTCGATTTTGGGTGGTCAATTCCAAGAATGGCAGGCGGGCATGGAATTGAGCTTTCCGGTTGGCTTGCGCACTGCCAGCGCCGCCGTGGCCCATGCAAAGCTGAATGTGGCCCGCGAGCGGAGCCTTCTGAACGAGACGGAGCTCCGGATCAGTCATGATCTGTCATCCGCGGCCCGCGAAGTGGAACGCGCATTTACACTGCTGGAGACTAACTACCAACGCTGGCAGGCCGATCTGGAGCAGGTGGAAATCTTGCAGCGACGCTATCGCGACGGGACCGATAATATTAATTTCTTCCTTCAAGCCCAGCGACAGGTGGTGCTGAGCGAGGCCGATTTCTACCGCGCGTTGACGGAGTATAACCTTGCCATCCGTGACCTTCATTTCCAAAAGGGAACCTTGTTGGCGTACAACCAAGTTCTGCTGAGCGAAGCGGCCTGGGCACCTAAGGCCTACCGCGATGCGTACGAACG
>SLFV01000548.1 GCA_007124075.1 Roseimaritima sp. | reverse complement strand
TCTAAATCGTGACGGACAACCCGAGCGCGACAATCGTTTTCCGCCAATTGCCACCTAACCGGTAATTGCTCCAGCGGATCGAACAACTGTCCAGCGGCGTGAGGCGGAATCGCGCATACAAACAGAATCGATAGTAGGCTGCAGTTAATCGCTAAACCAACCCGAATCGCCACGATTTGCCCAGCACGGAGCGACAACCCAGCTCTCAGCGGCTGTCGACAAACGCACGGAACTTTAATGGCAACCAACAAATCTCGTTGACCTTCTGGCAACGGGGTGGAACAATACCTGAGATGTTGAAAAAAAGTAACACCCGAGGTATTTCGGGAAAATTGCTCTAAGTGCTCCCCATTATGCAATTTGCGTCAGTACGTCAAGATGGATCGCGTTGCATTCTGGCATCGTTGCCCTTTCGCAACCCCTTTGCCGAAATATCCTTAACGTGTTGCTGCGCAGGGATTTGCGAAATGCTTTCTGGCACAAAGGCCAATTCGGCATCGTAACTGCTTTTACGTTGTGTCCATCGGCAAAGCAAGTTCGCTAACCACCTTGTTCCAGTCCTTCGGAGATCATCCATGTTGCAAAATTCAGCCCCTCAAGACGCGACCGCTCAGAACGAAGCAATGTCCAGCGAACTGAAGGATTTGGTCCTGGCCGTTCATGCGTTGCCGGTTGAATACCGCGATCAATTGCGTGACCGCGTGGAACGCGTCGTGGAGGCCAGCACGCGTCGAAGGCGTATTTTGAACCTGGTTCAGGAAGCGCTGTCGCAACTACGTTTAGACATGAAGTACCTGATTTTCGATCTGGAGGCTACGCGGCGGGAACGGGACGCCCTTCGGGCTGAATTGGACGAACGGGGCTAGCTGCTGTCCCCGCTACGCAGGGCGGGGAAAGAGAAAGGAAAAAAACGGTCATCGATCGAGTGTTGTTTGGTTTGTCATTTGGCTAGGGAGCCTCGATCGAGAACAACTTGTCACCCCGACGTATGATTAACGATACACCGGTAGGGGCGGCGGCATACAAGACATCGCCACCGCCGAAACCGGGGGTGTCTTCCCCGTCACCGCTTTCGGGCCAGCAGCGATTTTGAGCGATCTCCTTTCCATCGGCCAACGAAAAGATCGAAGTCGTTCCCTTGTAACCAAACAAGTAAATCAGATCGCCATTAACGATCGGTGTCGCCCAAATGCCACCGGCTCCAGTGCGATCGGCACTGACCTGTGCCCCGGTTTGGAGATCCAAACGATACAGGACCCCGGTACGGTTGACGATTGCTGCTGTGCCACCTGCGACCACGGGGCTGCCGAAGGTTGACGTTGCTTTTTCGGCTCGCCATTGGAACGCGGCATGGTAGCTGCCGTCATCGCTTTGCGTGATCTTGACCAGCCCGTTAGATGCGGCCGCTGCTCCCGGGGTCGTTTCGCCCCGTCCGTCGGACGCTCCGATCAGGAACGTTCCGTCGCCGACGGGTATTGGGGTGCATGACGAATTATTCGAAATGTCGTCAAACTCCCACAATCGCTTGCCGCTGTCGGGGTCCAGCCCAATGATTTTGCCGCTGGCGCTGCATACCAAATGCTGCCGATCGCCAACGGGGACCAGGCGGGGTGACGCCCACGAGGTTGCACCGACGCCTTGGGCCTTCCATGTCTGCTTGCCCGTTGCCGGGTCGATCGCCAAGACGTACGGGTCTTCGCTGCGCTCTACCCAGACGAACACATGCTTTCCGTTACTCTCCAGCGATGACGCAATTCCGTGACGGGCGTCGATCTTACCGTGCAGGGCAACGAGGTCCTGTTCCCAAATCACGTCGCCCAATCGATTGATCGCCAACAACAGGCCTCCTTCGAAAAAGGCGACAAAACCCTCTGCGGTCGCGATCGCCGACGGAGCCGCGCGACTTACCATTGGGGTGTTGGCGAACGGCGAGGGGTTCGGGCGTGTGACTTGCCATTGCTTCTTGCCCTGATCGATCGAATAGGCGGTGACATGATAGTCGTCTTTATTTTTTCCACGGGTCGAGGTAACAACGATCTGGTCGTGAGCGACGATCGGCGTCGATTGGCCGTAGCCTTCAATGTCTGCAGACCAAGCAATATTCTTTTCAGGCGACCAGTGGACCGGCAATTTCGTATCGCCCAGTGACAATGCGCCGCCATTTTGGAATTCCGGCCAAACTGGCGGTTCCGCCGAAGCGGCACTGATTAACAGCAGGACCAGGCAACCCAATGTGTTCCCCGCAAGCCCTGTGAGACGGTCGTGTTTTTGCAAGCGGGCGACGAAGGAGGGCAATCGTTCCATTTGACTTTTCTTTCTACTGGGGGCGAGCAGTGCCACGAAAAAGCGAATGTGGAAAAGCCCCACACTACCGCTGACAATCAATAGCACCTGAAATTCACTCAGCACGGACAAGCGGGCAACAACCCTTCGAACATCGGTTACGGGGCTGGCGATCCTGCGAACGATGTATCTTATTTGGCGGGCTGCGGCGGGTTAACCGCCTTCAGCGATAGGCTGTACTCTACCAAATCAATCAATTGCTGGATGGTCATCAAACGTTGCAGATCCTGAGGCATCAACGAGACGGGTTGCTTTTTCATATCTTCGAGCTGGTTGGTCGGGATCGATCGTACGATGCCGTCGATGGTCTTCAATGAGACAGAATCGTCCGTTTGGCTGACCAACAACCCCGTAACGGTTTCTCCAGAATCGCTCAGCAGTGTGTAAGTCTCGTAATTATGGCTGATCGAGAAACTGGGGTCCAGAATTTCGGTGTACATCGCCTCCCGCGACAACTTGCTGCCGATTTCTGACAAATCGGGGCCAATCTGTTTTCCCTCACCGTGAACCTGGTGGCATTTATTACAGGTGCCAACGGTCTGAAAAACCAACTTTCCAGCGGCTGGATCGCCGCGCCGCTGTACCAGCTCAGCGACCGTCGGCAAAGGCATATTGTCTGCCGTCTCGGGTAACTGAAGATGATCAGCAGCGCGCTGGCGAATCGCGGGATCGACCGATCCCAACAGAGCATTCGCCGCAGCAAACCGCACGTCCTCGGGCAATCCATCGGCAATCACCAATTGCAAAATCGCCTCCTGCCCATCGGCACGTTTGCCCAGGGCTGAGACGGCGGCAGCACGGGGAGCCGCATCGACCGCAGCATTCTGAATCAGCGGCATCAATAATTCAATCGCCCGGGCTCCACCGGCGTACCCGATCAGCTTCACTGCCGCCGTTGCTCGATCGACATCGAGTCCGCTAGCTGCTTCAAGCAGCGACGATTCCTGCTGGAACTGAAACAATGCTTCCGCAGCTTGCGCTCCGACCGTCTCCTCCGCGTGGGCGAATGCCAATTCAAGTAGATCCGCGGTCAAATCAGTCAACTGAAAGCGTTTTACCAACTGGAAATACTGTTCCGAACCGGGCTGAGCTTTGAGGTATCGCATCAACGCGGCTTTTGCAGGGGGTGAGGATTCCAGGTCGAAATCTTTCAGCCGTAGTACGGTTTCTACAACCATTTTGTCGCGGGGAGACACGGTTCCCACAGCAGGTTCGTCACCTTTGACATTGTCAGAAGTGCTACCGCCAAAGGAAACTAGGAACAAACCCAGGAGGCCGAAAATGGAACACCGCAAAGCCCAACTCGCTGAGCTGTGGAGCGAAAATATTGCAAGTCTGTACATTTGCCAAAAAAACCTATTCAGATTCAACGGAGGGAAACCCCATTTTTTACCACGGATGGGGTGCCAAAGCCACGATCCCAGACGTTGGATCGGCCACCTCCCGAGGAATCATCGTCACCCTGGCGTCTGTATACCGGCAGCGAGCAACCTGACGCGTTCAGCCATGCTCTTCAGCCCGTTGCTCCGCGAAGGACTGAGGTGTCGCGCCAAACCTAGTTGGTCAAATTTTGCTTCGAAGTCATAACCGGCTATTTCGCTAGCGGTCAAATCACGGATCAAAAACAGGACCAATGCAACCAACCCTTTTACCAGCAGCGCGTCACTACCCGCTTTAAAGCTCAAGCCACTGCGGGACTTCTGGTCGGGTATTGCAACCAACCAAACATTGGATGTGCAACCTTGCACTCGAAACTGTTCGCATTTCCACTTTTCCTCCAGTTCCTCTAGTTGCTCCCCCAATTCAATCAGCAGTTCAAATTGGTCCCGAGGATCCTGGCATTCCTCGATGTCCGTAACGATTTCTTCAATCATCATACCTTCTAGGATAAACGCGGTTCAAAGCATTGTCGTCCAGCTTGCGATGCTGAAAGTTATAGGAACGCGTCCTGTTCGGGTTCATTTTAGCTACCGGAACCGACGCTGCGCAGGGGCACTGGACGCAGGCGCTTGGTTGGATGGGCTGGGTTGTCGTGTTACCATTGGGTATGGGAAATGTTCGGGTAGACTTACGGTTGAACCTTCGAGACGCAGTGAACGCAGCAATGTTAAGATTAAGAATAGTCCTGGCGGTGGTGTTTTTGGGATTTGCTACGCTTCGGCCGGCTGCAGCGGTTAATCCGCCCACCGTCTTGGGTGACACCAGCATGCCCTCCGCAGATGATGTGTCGCAGCGGTTTCCCTACGGGATTTCGGGGAAGACGCCACCGGAGTTGATCAAAATCAATTACGAAGGGCAGGTTCCGTACCATAAGCATCGGATCAATCTGCGTGTCTTCCAAGGATGCCCTCAGATTGAAATTTCCGACCGCGGCAGACTGTGGGCCACTTGGTTTGGCTCCAATGTACGTGCCGAACGCGCTCCGTTTCACAAAGATCAGTTCTCAGTCATTTCGACATCCGCCGACGGTGGCAAGACGTGGAAGGAGGTTTTTGTCTTCGACCCTAGCGAACTTTTGGGCGGCGGTGCGTCGGATCCGTTGCTGTGGAAAGATCCTAAGGGCAATATCCGCTTTGTTTGCCACCGCAACATCGACTTCAAGGGCAAGGACGAATTCGCCTCGTCCGCTTGGGAATTCATCATGCTGTCTCCGGAAAACGAACACACCGCTTGGAGTGCGCCGCGGTTGCTGGGCAACAAGAACATGTCGATCATGAAGCCGCTGATCTTCCCCGACGGGACCATCATGCGTTCGCTGGACGATTTCCGCTTCGTTGGCACGCCCGACAAGGTCCGAATTCGTTTTCTGAAGGAGGACTTTGACGGCAGGCCGATCTTCATTTCTGAATTGCCCGCGGATGCCGACGCAAGCTTTGCGGAGCAAATGCCCATCATCAGAGAAGACGGCAGTTTGTTCACCTTCTATCGCGCGAAGCGGGGGCAAAAATTTGCCGAATCGTTCGACGGTGGTAAAACCTGGGCCCCCGGAGGCTACTACCCCATGCAGTTTTCGATCAACACCAAATGTATCCTGAAAAAGCTGCCCTCGGGGAAAGTCCTGTTGGTGGCAAACGATGTCCAGATGAAGCAAGAAAATGGCAAACGGATCTATTTCCACCTAGATGCCGACGGCAAGCAGCGTAGCCTGGAAAAACACAAAACGTCACGGACGCGGATGACGGCCTACCTAAGCGAAGACGATGGAGCAACGTTTCCGCATAAAATGCTGCTGTGCGACGATGGGGTCATCAGTTACCCTTCCGCGACGCTTGGTTCGGACGAATCGATCTATCTGGTTTACGACCAAGGTCGCGGCACGATCGGCCAGCACACCATTTTTTTGTCACGCATCACGGAGCAGGACATTATGGCGGGCAGACTGGTCAATGATGAAAGCTTCTTGAACAACATCGTCAGCCGCCCAAGTGACCATGGAGGCGGTCGACGCGAGGGCGATTCGTTGTAAGACGCATCCGCCCGTCCGCCGTCGTTCCGCAAGCAGGCCGGAAGCGCCAGCGGGCGGAACTGGACAGGAGATCGGCATTCCGTTGCCGATTGATCCGGACGGCACTCCGAGGGGGGAGTGCGAATCAATCTTCTACGTTGGCGACAATCGGTTCGGCGCATTGCGGCGTGTCGGCATCTTGCGGTTGTCCGACCGATTCCACGGGATGCGTGAAAAGGTATCGCCAGACCGGTTCGTACAGAAACACCCCTGTTTCGTCTTGAGGGGAATTCTTACCGGGAGTGACGGCGGAGTGGGCGCGTTGAGCATTGCCGCCAACATCTGCGGCCGAAACCAAGCGACGTGAATGACCGTAGGGTGGTGGGGAGGTGTCGACGTTGACGATTGGTCCAAATTTTCGCAGCCCCAGCAACTCCCATGAGTAGCAGTAGTGGTCACCGGTCCAACCTCCATCAAGCACATGGCTGAAACCAAAAAAACGTTCCGGCGGCGTCGCCGAAGGCAACGCCTGCCAGTCTTGGTCTTGATCCCGCGGTCCGCACAGCATGACCACCCGACCAACGCGTTGATGCTGAGCAAAGCGTGCGGCGGTGGTTGAGCCGTGCGACGATCCTGCAACGATCACCTTCTCCCACTGCAGGTCATCCCCCGCCGCGGTGAGGAATTGTTGCCATTGTCCCTGCGGGT
>SLFV01000166.1 GCA_007124075.1 Roseimaritima sp. | reverse complement strand
TCGGCCTTGCTGACCGCCCCCAGTCCCAGCAGTCCACCCGCCGCCTGAGCGACCATTTCCGCTTGACCGATCACTTCCGCCTTCAGCACCTTGATCGCGTTGGACGAAAGCGACTTGCAGATCTCCTCCGTGTATTCTGTCCACGCATGTAACAACTGCGGCGACGGTTGCCGCACCAACCACTGTTCCAGCAATCGCCATGCGGGCGAACCACGTTTTATTCCTTCCCGCGCGGCCGCATCCATCAGGACATCTCGCTCGGCCCGTTCGATCTTCCGATCGCTCCACGCAACGGCCACCATTGGCACCAAGCGGAATGCCGCCAACGTTTCCGGAGAAACTTTCAAAGCGACCAGTTCCTCCAACAGTTCGGTATCCACCAATCCTGTCGCGGCCGCCAAGGCTCGTGATTCTTGTTCATGCTGCAAATCTTCGCGCAGGTCTGCCAATAGTTGTTTGTCGATTTCGGCAAAAAATCTTTCGTTCAGGTTGTCTTGGGCGCTATGGAAGGGTTCGGACATCGCATGGCTCTCTTTATCAACGCTACCGGGTCGGAAAAGTCGTAATAGCGTAACCGACAAAAATCAATTTGGTATCCCAGTATTCTTTAACCCCAGCGATTCTGGTCTACAATATGGGCAAGTCGGAGGAACCGGGGGGGTTTGTTGTCCCTTAGTTCATCAATTCAAAGGGGGACCGTAGGATGACATTTGAAGGCGTGGCGCGAATCTGTGGGCTGGAAAGATTCTTTCAACTTTTGCTGGTCCCGTGCTTGTGCTGCCTCGGTTGTGCGGTGTTTGCTGGCGATTCGCCGCGGCAAATGGTTGCCGATAGCTTACGGGCGTCGGTTACGGATCTGAGCGCGGATCGGTTTCCCTCGCTGGAGGTTGCGGAGCAGCAGTTTCTGGCGAGCCTGCAGGACCTGGACGACTACCTTCGCAGGCGCAGTAGCCCCGCCAATCGTGAGGCCTGGCTGACGTATCTGGACCTGAAGGATTTAGAGGAAACCGTAGCCGCTGGGGCTGGCGACCTGCCGCAACAAACCAAGCTGGCCGAAGCGTTGCAGTTGCGGTTACAACGGAATTTTGATGGATTGAACTTACCCCCGTTCGTGTCGCTGCGAGGAGCATCCAATAGGCTGGTCGTTGCCAGTCAATTTGAGCGTCGCCAGGCGTTGCTAAGTCGTTGGGAAGGTTTTCTGCGGAGCGTCGCCGAGCGGGTCGAGTCGCGGACAGAGCCATTTTCCGCGGAGGAAGCCGCCAACGTGAATTCGCTGCTGAAGGATTTGCATCAGGCGGAGCAATTGACGTCGCAAGCAGCCACGTTGCGACAACTGTATGGTCATTCCAACCTGCGGGTTTGCATCGGGGAAGGCCTGTTGCAGCAAGTGGCAGGACGGCCGGTAAATCGACAACAGGACGTTCACGAATGCATTCTTGGCACTAGGATCAGGGGGCGCGCGACCATCAGCGGTGATGTGCGAACCATGATTCTGCCATCGACGGGGACGGTTCGAGTAGCCTTGCTATTTAACGCGGATCTTCGCGGTCGCAACGTAGGCACCAACCGTGGTGTTCGTTTGGACACAGTCGTCAACGGCAGCTTGGCGGTCAATCGCGTCATGCGACTTAACGAACGCGGGATTTCATTGGACCCAGCCCAAGCCGACGTGCGTTTGAATTCATCGATTGTGGGGGTTTCCCATCGATCGGCCTTGGTTAGGAAAATTGCTGCGAAGCGAGCGGCACAGCAGCGGCCTTTGGCGGAGCGTCTTTCGCAGAATCGCACGCAACAACGGCTTGTCAGGGAATTTCAACAACAAACCGCAGAGCTGGAACATGCTCGCTTTGGTGCCTTTATCGGTGACGCGGAAAAGGTGCTGAAACGACTGGATGTGGCAATGCCAAGTCGAAATTTGCACGCGAGTGGACAAACGATTTTTTTGGACGTCAAGCAAGCCGAGTCTTGGCAAATTTTGGCGGGGACGCACCCGCCACCCTTCAGCGCCAATCGATTTGTTACGGTGCAGTTGCATGAAAGCTGCGTCAATAACGTCGCATTGCAGGTCTTGGCTGGCAGGACGATGAAGCAACAGCAAATCAATAGTCTTTACAACTCGCTGCGTCCACAAAGCGACGGGGAACTGCCGGAACCTTTTGTTGCACCGATCGACACAGCCATCGACGGAGGGACAACGACGGGGGAAAGGGATCATGATGTGGACACAGACGAATTAGACGAACCGTTTGAGATTGACTTTCATCCGCGACGGCCACTTATTTTTGAAAGCAGCGAAGGCCAACTACGGCTGGGGATCCGGGGTCGACGTTTTCAGCAAGGCAGCAAAGGCATTCGCGAAGAAATGGAAATCACGGCCACGTACCAACCGGTGGTGTACCAGGACAAAGTTTACTTGAAACGGCAAGGTGGTTTGCAGGTATCGTTTCCTCGAAAGGGTTCACTGGGCATTCGCGAGGTGGCGATCAAAACCAATATCCAAAACGCATTCGTTGATATTTTTCCCGACGCTCTGCTGAATCGGCCCATCGAGTTGCCGTTTGAACGAATCGGTGGACTGACCGTTTATCCGCGGGAGATCAAGGTGGTTGATGGCTGGATCAGCATCGCGCTGCAATGACCGCTGGCTTGCAGACCTTGTTGACGCGTGGCAAACAAAGCCGCTACTGCAGGATGGGGATGATCAACGGTGCATCGTGGACGGGGTGCGGGACGACCCGCACATCGATCGAGAAAGCTGACCGGATGTTCGTGACTGTCAGCACTTCGTGCGGGGTGCCATCGGCAAGCAATCGACCATGATCCAGGATCACGACTCGATCGGCGTATAACGCGGCCAAATTTAAATCGTGCAACGAAACAACCGCCGTCACTGCCCGCTGGCCAACAAGCCCGCGAACTTGCTTTAGGGCCTCGTGCTGGTGTTGCAGGTCCAGGCCGCTGGTCGGTTCGTCCAGCAGCATGATCGACGCTTGTTGCGTCAGCGACCGAGCCAGTCCGATGCGCCGTCGCTGCCCACCCGAAAGAGTCCCGGCTCCTCGGTGCTGAACCCCGTCCAGACCGGTGGCACGCAATGCTTCGTCCACAACACGATGGTCCTGCTGACTCAAAGGGCCCCACCAGCCGCGTTGGGGAACGCGTCCCAGGGCAACGACTTCACGGACGGACAATTGATTTGCGGGGGCTTCAAACTGTGGCAGCAGTGCGATCTGACTGGCAATCATCCGTCGCGACATGGTCGCGATTGATAGCGAGCCCAACATGACCCTGCCGACGGTGGGTTGCAGTTGTCCGCTCAGCAGTCGCAACAACGTTGTTTTTCCTGCGCCGTTTCCGCCCAGCAACACGGTCAGTTGACCTGGTTTTAGATCCAAGCAGATGTCTTGCAATATCGGCGCATCACCCTGATAGGCAAAGCTGACAGAATCCACAACAAACGGCTTCATGAGTTCCCCTCCCCGTGCCAGCCCTGGCGTGAAGACGACAGAAGGAGCCACAGAAAAGCAGGGCTGCCGACAACGGCGGTTACAATCCCGACCGGTAATTCCGCTGGTGCCGCGACCGTCCGCGCAACCAAGTCTGCCGCCAGCAGCAATGCGGCCCCCAACAGCATGCTGATAGGCAAAACCCGAATGTGTCTGCCGCCGACGAACTGGCGTCCCAAATGGGGCGCGATCAGGCCCACAAACCCGATCACGCCCGCCACGGAAACTGCCGCAGCGGTGCAGAGACTGGCCGCAAAAATCAGCAACCAACGAAACCACGTCACGTCCAACCCCAGGGACTGGGAGGTGATGTCACCCAGCGAGTACGCATCCAGGGCCCGACACAGAAAGACCAGTAGGAACAACCCCGGCATCCCCACGCATACCGCGGCTACAAGCCCTGCCGGATGACTGTCCGCCAGCGAGCCCATGGTCCAAGACAAGATCACGCCTCCTTTTTGCTGGTTAATGATCACCAAACCCGCAACAAGTGCAGCGCAGAGGCTGCTGATGACCACTCCCGCCAGCAACAACGAAACCGTTGACGGTGCTGGCAGCGAGGAACCGATCAGCAGCACCACCGCGACCACAGCTAGCGCCCCCAGCAATGCCATGACGGTGGTGGACCCTAAACCCAAGATCGTCGCCTGCATCCCAAAAATGATCGCCAACGTGACCCCGAGTGCCGCTCCGCTGGAGGCTCCGATAACGAATGGCTCGGCCAACACGTTTCGAAACAAGCCTTGAAATGCCACGCCACCGGCGGCCAAATACGAACCGATCAAACACGCTGCTAGGATTCGCGGTAACCGCAACCGCCAAAGGATGGTCCGCTCTGCATCGCTCAGCAGGTTGTCATTGCAGATGTCGGTCAGCCAGCGGTTTGGCGCAATCCACGTCGATCCCGCTGACAGGCTGACCACAGCCAAACTCAGCAGGATCAGGAAGGCCAGCACGATCACGACACCAACACCGATCGGCTTCACAGTTCAGCTTTCCGGTAGGGCAGGCGGCGATCCATTCTCTTCGACTGCCTGGATGATTTCCTCCAACGCGTCCAACATTCTTGGTCCGCAGCGGGACACTCGATCCGCATCGACGAAAAGAACCCGCCGGTTCTGGATCGCTTGTAAATTTTCCCAGCCTGGGCGCTGCGCGATGTCATCAAAATCGATGACCACAGACGCGCTGCGGGGGACGATGATGTAATCGGGATCCTCCTGGATCAACAATTCCAAGCTGACACGAGGATAAGCGGTTGCGGACCTTGCAACGATGTTCCGCAATTTGGCCATTTGCAGCAGTTCATCGACGAACGCCCCGGGACCAACTGTCATCAATGGGTCGTGCCACACCTGATAAAATACCGTCGGCCGTCGGTCGTCATTGGACATCGCTGGGCGGCTGGTCAACTGCCGCAAACGCTCGCTCATCTGTTGCGTCAACAGTGCAGCCTGGGTCGTGTGGCCGGTGATCTGACCCAGCCAGGCGGCCTCCTCCAGCATTTCACTGAGGCTCTGCGGCCCTAGCGCCAACACCACGATTCCCAGCCTTTCCAATGACTGGACCAGTGGCTGATGGGCGTCGAATTTACACAACACCAAATCCGGGGAAGCTTGTATGATCGCCTCCCGGCTGAGCGTGCCCAGCGGGCCGCTGCCCATCCGCGGCAAGGCCTTTGCCGCAGGAGGATAGTCGCAGTACTCCGTCGTTCCTACGATTTTGGACCCCAGGTCCAGTGCAAACAGCAATTCGGTCGTCTCGGGCGACAGGCTGATAATCCGCGTAGGTGCCGCCCTGAAGAGAACATGACGATTCAGCCGGTCCACGATTTTGATTGCGGGTGACTCGCTGGGCAAACCCGAGCGGGCACCCGGAGAATTCAGCGCCCCATCGCAACCGCACAACAGACAAAAAGAAAGCAGAATAAATCGACCGCCGTTGGTCATCGAGCAGACGCAGACTTGGACAGGTGAAAATCGGATGGTTTGACGTTCTCGGGCAAATTTACCTGCCCAAGTTACGCATTGGACGCGATGTTGTCATGGACGTCCAGGATGGTTTCAACCACGTCAATCAACTGATCCAAGCGGAAGGGTTTAAAAAGGACCGCTTTTGCGTGCAAACCCGCCTGCCGAGCCTTGACGATCGAATGCCCCGGGTCGTAGCCGAATCCCGTCATCAGCACCATCGGCACATGCTCCAGCAATTCCGCCAGCCTGACCATCAACTGATAGCCGCTGAAGTCGGGCAAGGAAATATCGCTGATGACAACATCGTAATCGACCTGCCCGATACTGCTGCGGACCATCGCGACCGCCTCGCGCCCCTCGTGCGCGGTTTCGACAATACAACCGTAGCGTTCCAACAATTCGTGAGCATGATTACGAACCTGTTCGTCGGCATCGACAACCAAAATGCGACGTCCGCGCAGTTTGGGATACTGGAGCCCCTGCGCCCCTGCGGGAACCGCCTCCAACGGTGTCATCCGCTGGCCGATCTGCTGGATCGTCTGTTTGATGTCGCGAGAGTTCTGCAGAATCCTGCGGAGACGTTCGGTCATTTCCGGGGAGTGCCCCAGGTAGGATTCCATCACGTTGACCGCGTCGTTCAAAATTTCATCGACCGATAACGCCACCGCGCTGTGGATCGCATCGCAGCTTTGCTGAGCCGCATTGGCTTTTTGCGCTACCAATAACTCCAGAGTATTGAGCGCAAAGGCGATGTCTCGGGCGAAAATCTCCAGAAACTGCAGGTCGTTTTCACTAAATGCGTTGACCTCTGGACTTTCCACGTTGATCGTCCCCAAAACCTGATCATTCAGGATCAGCGGAACGGTCAGCGAACTTCGCGCATTAGCAGCCCCAGGGATGAACAAGGGGTCGTTTTCCACGTCGCTGCAGATGTAACTGGTTCCGCGAGCGGCAACAAATCCAGTAACTCCGTTGCCTTGCGGATGGGCAAACAGTTGGCGATCGGCCGCTTCCTGGTCAATACCCACGCT
>SLFV01000386.1 GCA_007124075.1 Roseimaritima sp. | reverse complement strand
CCCAAAGCCAACCGTCATCACTTTGACACCCCACCCCCCCCCAAAAAATCACTCTGATGTCATATGCACAAAATCTCGGTTGCTCTAAACCGACCGAGGCGGTGCGCACCGGTCCTCACGCGAGGGCTTGAAGGTCGCGTCGAATCAGCTTGCTGGTAATTCGGCTGGATTCGTAGATCACAGGCAGTCCGCTGCCCGGATGCGTTCCGCCGCCGACGAGGTAGACTCCGTCCAGTTCCTCGAATCGGTTTCGCGGACGATTGTGGAGCATTTGCCCCAGGTTGTGCGCCAAGTTAAATGTTGCACCCCGGTAGATATGGTGCTGTTCCTGCCAGTCCGCAGGAGTGATGCGGTGTTCGACACGGATCCGTGAACGCAGATCCGGCAACGCGAATTGTTCCAATCGATCCAAAATCCGCTCGCGGAATGGGTCGGATTCGCGATTCCAGTCGATATTGGGATGCATGTGGCTGACCGGCACCAAAACGTACAGAACACTGTGGCCTGCCGGTGCCAAACCAGGATCGGTAATGCAGGGATTTTGTAGATAGAATGACGGATCTTCGCTCAACACATGCCGCTGCTCGATATCGAGTAGGTTTTGATCGTAGTCCTTAGCGATATGGATGTTATGGTGCGGCAGGTCAACACTTCCTTCGATCCCCAGATACAACATGAAGGTGCTACACGAGTAACGTTTTTTCGCCAGTTTTTTATCGCTCCAGCGCTTCCTGAGCCGATCGGGCACCATCCGCCGCATCGCTTCGGAAAAATCGGCATTGATCACGACCGCATCGGCAGGCAAACTGCCTTGACTTGTGTCGACTGCGGTCACTCGTTTACCTCGGAATCCGAAACCGGTGACCTCTTGTCCCAGGCGAAGTTTCGCCCCCAATTGCTGCGCAACCTCTGCCATCTTTTCGCTGACCGCAGCGCACCCTCCGAGCGGATGAAAGACACCGTATTCATACTCCAAATGCGATAAAATGCTGAACAGGCTGGGGCACTGAAAAGGGGACATGCCCAAGTATTTGGCTTGAAATCCGAACGCTATCACCAGACGTGGATCGCGAAAATAGCGTTGCAGTTCGCCCCCCAGTGACCGCCAGGGATAGACCTTGGGGGCGGCCCTCAGGACGCTGGAACGCAACAGGTGCAGAGGAGATAAAAAAGGGGATTCCAGAATCGGCCGGAACCGTTCCAGCTTACCTCGATTGTCATCCATGTAGCGGCGCAAACTGCCAACATCGTGGGGTGACAACGTCCGGATCTCCTCATCCATGCGATCCATGTCGGGACAGCAGTCCAGTTTCCCTCCCACACCGAAGGTCAACCGATACTGCGGATCCAGCCGTCGCATCGGAACCTCGTTCATCAAATCCCGACCGACCGACTGAAAGATCTCCTCCAGCACGCGTGGGTAAAGGAAAAACGTCGGCCCGCGATCAAAGCGAAAACCGTCGATTTCAATTGCGGAGGTGCGACCTCCGACGTAATTTTGCCGTTCCACGACAGTGACATCGGCACCCGCATGCGCCAACTGCATGGCGGCGGACAACCCTCCCGGTCCAGCACCGACGACAACGATTTTCTGGTTTTTCACGACGCCCTTTCCAACGACAAATCAATTCCATGGACAGCGAAGTGTAGCGACTGTGGGAAGGGCTGGGCAGGTCGGCTGACGCTGCAATTTGTGGGTTGAGCTGCCTCACATCTTATTTTCGAACCGCTCCCACGTTCGCGCCCCGTTGGCGACGTTTTTGGTGAACCGTGATTTCGTAGGGGCCGCGATAACAGACCAACAGCGCCCCGTGGGCTGCGAATCGCATAAAAACCCGTTCGATGAAGTGCCGTTCCCCCGGCCATGGGTAGACAAACACGACGTCAAAATCTTCCAGGTCCAGCCCTGCGGTTTCGTAGATCGGCTCCGCCGGGTGACCAAGGGCCAGCAGATAAGGATCATCCGCCAGGGATTCGGCCCCGCGTGGGAGAAAGTTCCCGCAGTGCAACTCGACGGGTTGATGCCAAATTTCGACAATCTGGGAGGCTTGCAAGATCAATTCCGGTTCCACATCGACCGCGATCACATCCCAACCCAGACTGGCGGCCAAGCAACTGTTGACGGCAAACCCGCAGCCCCACTCGATGAATCGCCGCCCCGTGGCAAGCTGAGCTTGCTCGATCCACGCCAATGTTTGGTAAACCAAGCGGTGGTCGCTAGCGACAAACTGCTCCAGCGAAGCCGACTCGCGACGATCCTGAAATGCCTCGCGACGCGATTCACTGATTTCCAGTAGTTGCTGCAGCGGATCAGGCACCAGGCGATCGATCAGATTCGCTGGCAGTTCGATCGGGCATAGGTACGTCCCACGCATCGGGTTCATTGCCCTAGAACAACTGGTGATCCGTCGGTCGTCAGTACACGGGACGACTTGGTGTATTGCAGCAGTATAAACCGACGGAACCGGCCCGTCGGGTACTTTGCAAAAAACCTGCCGCACCAAGGATTTTCCGCTGATTCCTAAGCCGCTTTTAATTCCCGATGATGATTAGCGTATAGGATCCAATCCTGTATCTCCTTGAGGTCGGGAGCGGGCGAACCGCGCAGAATGCGCCGGCCTTCCACTGTCCCCACGACCTCATCGATCTTGCCCAGCAACTCGCGCGGATCGTAATGCATCAGTTCTTCCGTTCGGCGGACTCCGGCAGCGACCAACAACTGCGCGTCATGCCCGCGGAGCATTGGAATCCGGCAAACTAGCGTCGCCTGGCATTGCCACTGGCGAATCGTCTCACCCGTGATTCGTCGGTGCCGCAGCTTTTCGGCGACCTGATCAGGATCGGCCTGCAGTAAATCGTCGACCGTCTGCAAACCAATCCGCTCCAGTCGCTGTGCGGTTCGAGGACCGATCGTGGGCGCTTCTGGCAAGCTGCTGTCACGTTGAAGGTAAAACCGCCAAGCCCGCTCGCTGGATGCCGCTTCGTTGTTCGGCCGGGAATCCCGCTGCGGCCGTTCCCGCCGGCGAACCGAACGCGCCGACGACGCCCTGGCGGCTCGCGACTGACGATTGGATCGCCCAGCCGAACCGCTGCCTTGCCCCGACCCGCGAGCACGGCGACTGCCTTGGCCGCTGCCAATGGCAGCTTTGATTTCCGGTTGACTGCTGACTTCCGAGGACCAGCGAACTGCCTCCGCTTCAGCATCCGCCTTGGGTCGTGGTCTCGGTTGCTGCCCGACGTATCCTTGGGACTCGTGATTGGTCCGCAAGGCGGGCAACGAGCGACGCGTTGAACTGCGGGAGGAACTTCGGTTGGAACGCGCGGAGTTGCGATCGCGCTGTCGCTGGCCACGTCTGCCGCGGGAGGACCGCTCCCCATGCCGCGCTTCGCGGGAGACGGAACGATTCGCGGCGGCGATCCAACTGGTGATCCGCGACAGTTCGTAACTACTGCCGCTCCGCAATATCTGGCGTCCTCGTTCGGTTGCCAAGAACGACTCGACTTTGTTCAATAATTCTCCCGGGTGCATCGCCGCCAATTGCTTCGGATCGGTAATGCCACAGCCCACGAGAACCCGAGCATCAAATGCTCGCAACTGAGGGACTCGACAAACCAGCCGGGCTTCATTTTGCCAGCGACGAACCGTCGATTCGACCACATTTTGCATCCCCAACGCGTCAGCCAGACGAGCCGGATCGGCGATCAGCAGTTGCCCGATGCGGGAAATCCCAACGCCCCGTAGTCGTGCTCCCGCGACTGCATCGACCGAGGGTGCCTGGTCGACGGGGCTATCGGCGGTGAGAAAAAAAGCGGAAGCGGGCACCTCCACCTGCCCCGCCGAAGCAACTTGGAACGACGCGTAGTTTGGGGAGATGTAGTCGCCGTCTCGATAATCGCTGTGTGACTCGGAGCGATCTATCGGTGCAACCGGACGTGTCCGCAAGGCGTCCGGGTTATCATACAGTCCGTAGGCTTCTCGCCACGCTAGGTCAAAATCGACATTCACATCACGAGCTTCCGACCTCGGCCGCACACCCCGGTAGCTGTAAATCTTCGGGGAGGTTGTGGTGTCCAAAGCCTTCAAGTGATGCACCGTACCGCCCACAGCCGCGACCCGATCAGCGACCTCACGCTGCCGTGTCATGAGAATCGTCTGCTGGCCCGATTCGGCAAATGCCAAAACCGCATCCAACCATTGGGGTAACAGCAGACCATTGGCATAGCGGCGCTGATGACCATTTTGATGACCATTTCTCCACTCCCATGATGGGGCATTCTCATATCCGCAGGGGGGCGATTCCTCAGACAGGGAGTCACGCTCTAGGTGACTGGGAGTTTCCAAAATCAACGGAATCACGCGACCCTGGCGAGCCAATTGGTTGGCAACGGCCATCCGCACCGCCAGACCCGCCAGATATCGTACCTCCGGCGGACACTGACTGCTCAGCCTGCCATCGATTTGAATCGCGGACGCATCCCGAAAGTGCGGATCGGTCACGGTGCTCGGTTGTCCCCAACGGATGTGCTGCGCCGTTCCAGCGGTTAAACGTGACATCCAGTAGCTGGCCCGTTGCATCAGTCCCGAATCGTCGATCGGCTGCACGATGGGCAATTGCGTCAAACGCTCGCGACAGCCTGCCAGTTCGCGCGAATAATGTTGGCGGAGCTGTACCCGATTCAACTGGTCGCGAACTTGGCACAGTAACCCGTAAACGCTGTTGCGACTCCGCAGGGTGATAGGGGGAACGTCACCGGGAAGTTGATGACGACGCGAGCGAACGTCTCGCAATTCCGCAATCTGATTTTCTAAATGATTGATGGTTCGGTCCAATTGACGCGAATACTCCGCGCGGTCTTGTTCCAATCGTTCGGCCCGTGCCGCGCATGCCTGCCGGTCACCCAAATGTGGCGGGCAATTATCGCTGAGCAACCACTGGTATAAATGCGGATGATCCTGGCAATGCCGCCAATCGCCAAACGCGGAGACCACTTGATCTACCGGGACATTCTGTTCACGGGCGATCCGCTCCAGCATCGCGTCACGATGCCGAATCAATTGCTCGATAGATGCCAGCAGATCGGCCTCGCAGCGGCCCAATTCCGCCTGGGTTTCCGTTAACCAATCGGCTCGCCGGGTCGACCCAACGTGACCATGCGCTTCGTCGTGCAAACGTTGATTGATTTGCTGCAAGCGATGTTTCAACGATCGCAACCCCCTGGAAAAGCTCCGGTGCGAACGCCCCCAGTAGGGATCCGCGGGATCTTCAACGCTCAGCTCCTCATTATCCAAGTCATACCGCGACACCAGCCAATCGATCTCCCGCTGAGTTGCTTCCAGTCGAGATTCCAGGGCATGCAACGAGTCGTGAACCCAGGTCGATGGGCGTCGGTAGAACGCATCGGCCGTACCGCGGCGAGACCAATCCGTGACTTGACTGTTCAGATCGGGTTTCAGCCGCTGCCGCAACTGTTGGATATCGCGGAGCGTTCGTCGCCAGCGGATCAATTGCGTATCCAGCTCCTGCAAATGGCACCTGTGCGTTTCGGCTATCGCGTAGCGTGTTTGTGTTGCCAGCGAAGGCAACGTGACCGCGGTTTGTCGTGTCGAACGAAGTTCCAAATCGATTTCATCCAACAGCCGCCTCAGTTCCAACTCTTGGGTTCGCAACCGGCTGATGCGATGTTCCAAATCGGCCTCCTGACGACGCAGTTCATCCCGTTGCAACCGGTAGGTGTAACCATGTTCGCCCCCGGACTGCGAGTCGATTTCAGCCAGTTCTGCGGTTAAACGTTGACGCCGCAGTTCCAATTCCGCTACCGGTTCGCTGACGTCAATGGTATCGGCCAGCAAACGTTCCAACTCGACAATGCGGGCTCGCAGGGCCGCTCGTTCGGCCGATTCGGCGGTACCTACCGGACGATACTGCGCCAGGTCGGCGTGTGCCGCAGCATTAATTGCGTGGTGCAGCCCGTGTTCGTGACGACCCAGCATGATCTCTTCTACGACCGCCGGTGGCAGACCCGCCACAGCTTTACATGCATCGGTGGAATGCATCCGAGCGTAGCCGTCGCGCGGTTCCAGATCATAGGTGACGCGTCCATCGGATTGCCGTACGCAGTGCAACAGACCATCTGGCCCGGCCCAGACAACACGTCCGCGCGGCAAATCGACATAACTGCCCGGAAACAGCGGATGCTCCAACAGCGTGTCGCGGAGAAAATGCAACACGGTCGTTTTGCCAGACCCCGGCGGACCGTAAATTGCGTTTAGCTGATGGGAAAATGGTCCTAAATGAACACGGCGCAGCGGTCCATGTTGATCGATATCAATGCGTTCCAGTAGCATAGGTCTGGCTCCTCCCTGGCCGACGAAGTAAGTGCCTCGGCATGAGGCACGTAACGGGTCGAGATAGGTCCGAACCTAGGTCTATTCGGGTCCATTCGGTTGCTTGCAGACCCTCGGGTTTCCAATCGACCAGAAGCGGTCGTCGGCGAGAAAGCGGCAAGT
>SLFV01000176.1 GCA_007124075.1 Roseimaritima sp. | reverse complement strand
GTTCCATCGACAATGTTTAATCTGGTATTTCTCCGTAACCGGATCCTGCCGGTCGTATTTGAGCGGCCCGTCGAATCATGGTCGATTGCTGCCCCGTGGGGGCTGAGCATACAATGACGCTGGTAAAATTACTTAACCGAAGCAAACCAGGTAACCATGAACAAGCGTCTTTATATTGAAACGGTCGGCTGTCAGATGAATGTCTTGGACAGCGAGATGGTCGTTGCTGACCTGAAACGGCATGGTTACGAAATCGTGGGCTCCCCCAAACTGGCTGACACAGTCTTGTTCAATACTTGTAGCGTCCGTGAGCATGCCGAGGAGAAGATTTACAGCGCGCTTGGAAAATTAAGGCAAACCAAGGAACGCCACCCTGAAAAAACGATCGGTGTTCTGGGGTGCATGGCTCAAAAGGATCAGCAGATCATTTTTCAACGAGCGCCGTTTGTTGATTTGGTGGTCGGCCCCGGGCAGTTGCAACAAATTCCGGGGTTGCTAGCAAAAATTCAGGCCGGCCAGGGGCGACAGATCGCGGTTTCGCTGGGGCGGAAGCAAGGAGCGCAGGAACAAATCCGTCGCAGCCACGAAACGTTTGATCCGCTGCGCGACCCCAGCATGCGTCCTACACCGTTCCAGGCTTACCTACGGATTCAAATTGGTTGTGATAAATTTTGCACTTACTGCGTCGTGCCGATGACGCGTGGTCCGGAGCAGGGCCGCAGTCCGGCGCAGATCTTGGACGAGGCCCGCCTGCTGGCAGACCAAGGATGCGTGGAAATCACGCTCCTGGGGCAAACCGTTAATAGTTACCGCCATACGGACGCAAGCGGGAAGACGACCCGGTTGAGTCAGTTGCTGGAGAGGTTGCACGAGATTGAGGGGCTGCGCAGATTAAAGTTTGTAACCAATTATCCCAAGGACATGACGGTGGAACTGCTCCGCACGATCCGCGATTTGCCAAAATGTTCGCCCTACCTCCACGTCCCCGCCCAAAGCGGTAGTGACGCGCAACTCAAGGCGATGCGTCGCGGCTATACCGTCGCGGATTACCTGGAGATGATGGAGCGGATCGAACGAATCCTGCCGCAGGCGGCGGTCAGCAGCGATTTTATCGTGGGGTTTTGTGGCGAGACGGAGGAGGATTTTCAGCAAACGGTTCAATTGGTTAAACGGTGTCGGTTCAAAAATAGCTTTATCTTCAAGTACAGCCAGCGCGCGGGCACCAAGGCTGCCGAGCGTCTGCCGGACGACGTGCCTGAAGATGTCAAGACGCGTCGCAATCACGAACTGCTTGCGGTCCAGGACCAGATCTCGCTCGCAGATAACCAGCGGTTCGTGGGGCAAGCCGTTGAGGTCTTGGTGGAAGGTCCCAGCAAGAAAAGCCAGAAAATTGGTGGTGATGGCCCATTGTGCCAAATGATGGGGAGGACCCATTGTGACCGTATCGTTGTTTTCGATGGCAATCGTCGGCAGGCCGGGCAGTTTTTGTCAATCCATGTAATCGAGGCGACCGCGACCACGCTCATCGGGCGCGTCCACACGGTCCATCAGGGTCCGGAAGTGGTTTCCCTGCAAGAAATTGGTCTTCCGACCTGAGGCCCCGTTATCTGGTTCACACTAATCCTCCTCCTGTGGGACTTCGATCCCGGGCAGGGGGAGCGATTGCCAGCGTATGTCTCCGCGCCGCAGGCGAGTTTCCCATTTCTTGATTTCGGGACGACGACGCGATGTGTTTTCCTGTTCGGCCTTGAAAAACAAAGTCGTTCCGGTCATTCGGCGAAGGCTCTCTAACGCCAAAACCCTTATCGCCATTTGCGGACTATCCAAGAATTCAACAAGCTGAGCATCGGCACCCGCTTCCACCTGTTCGGGTGAATAATCCCACAGCAGGCGAAACAATATCGCCGCATTGGCTGCGTCCATCGCCGCTAGGTTTGCACGGACGGTTGCGGCCCCTTGCGGGCTGAAGTCAATGGCCGCCTTCAATGCCTTGACCTGTTCCTGCCAGTAAAGCTTGTGTGCCGGATCACTCAGCTTTCCCTTGCCACCAAAAAAAGGTTCGGTATTGCCCAGCAGCGCCAACGTTTGCACCGCCAAAGCCGCCACTTCCACGCGGCGAAACTGGCTGGCCTGTTGCAGTCCCAGGAGAATGGGCTCCTCCGCTGAAATCAGTGACAGCAGGTTCTCCTTCGCCTCGCGTTCAATGGCACTTTCGGAGCGGCCATCGAGCCACTGCCAAGGTGTTGTTTCGGTAAACTCCTGAAAACTGCCCCCACCGACACGCATGTAGCTTTGGCCCGTCTGCAATTCAATCGGCTGCTCCGAAGAATGCAAATGGATCGGGCCAACCAGCACCTGAAGTCGCGTAACGAACATTCTATTTTCCGGATTCAGCGGGTCGGTGCCGGGAGCACGAAAGGGGAACACATCGATCGCCACCGCTTGTCCGGCCTGATGGAATTGAACCAGAAAATCGCCTTCCAGATCGGCAACCTCCAGCGCCACTGCGTCGCCCTCGGCAGTGACCACGACCCGGCCTCGCTGTAGTTCCAGCTGCGTTTCATGGTCTCGACCCGCACGTAGCCGCGCCAACGCAGGTCCCAAAAATTCGGCCTCCCAGGCTTCAGGCCGCATAATCCGGCTGCGAAACGACGGCGGAATTGCCAACAACGTTCGCTCATCCAAAACCGTTTCGGGAGGCAGCGATTGCCACGGATCGATGTCCGCAGCGCGAGCCAAAAGCCACTCGCTGTTGCCCACGACCCCCAAGTCCGCCAGCGCAGTTTCGCTTTGCGGAAGGAGCGAATCTGCTTGCGGATCCGCAGCTTCGGTCTCTGGCGAATCCTGTGGCTCCATCGGCATGTCGACCCCAGGAATTCCCGGCGGTTGCTCCGCAGTGGGTGCGGGTTCCGTTGTCCCTGGGGCTTGCGCCGTGGGCTGTCGTGGTTGGGAAGTAGGATGCTCAGGCTGGGTAGGTTCAATAGGATTATCGGGTTCCGTGGGGCCGCTGGGTTCCGTGGGTTCCATAGTTACAGCAGCTTCAGAGGGTTCGGTAGTCTCGGAGGCTGCGCTGGGTTCGGTCTCGGTTTCAGTCTGGTCGTCCGCCAACGGGGTTACCACCGCCTTGTCGGTTCCACCGCGCAGCGTTGTCAGCAACGGATCGAATGCCTGTTTGACGACCAAGAGGAATGCGGCGATCAATCCCAATGTCACCAGCCAGGTAGTTACCCGTCGTGACCGAGTCCGGTCGGCAAACATCTCGCTCGCCTCGGCCGCCGTCATTGCCGCCCGCAGCGACTCCGCGCCTGCGTCGGTCTGAGCTGCCGCATCCCTTGCATCGCCAAACGCTGCTTGATCCAAGCGGGCTGCGGCTTGAAAAGCACCTGAATCTTCTGCCTGTACAGGCGTTACTGTGATTGTGCCAACCGCATTTTCCAGCCGACGCGGCGAATCCTTTTCATCCGTCACAGCGGTATCCATGATCTGTTGGATCTTATAGACGCGCCGCCGCAGATCTTGAGGTACCTCGGCCCGCTCCTTCAGGACCAAGGTCAGGATTTCGTGGGTTTCCGCAGCCTCAGCCAAATGTATCGGCGACTCAAGGCACGTGCGATCGATCTCGGCGGCTTGCTCTGGGGAAAGCGTGCTGTCTAAATAACCCGCCATCACGTTGGGGTCGTTGGTCGGATCGGTTGCGATTGCCGAGGGAGCCGACAATTCCTTGTTACTAAGCAGTTTGCCAACCCCTTCAAGCAAGGATTGAGCAAAGGAACTGGCCTGGACCTTAGCCGACAGCGACTCCGCATCCTGAGAGTGCAGCGTCTTGTCACGGAACGCCAGCAGTGTTCGCAAGGTTAAACGCATGGGTTCACTAAGTGTGGGAGTGGGGGGGGAAATCGACGCATGGGACAAAGCGGGAAAGCGCCGTTACGGCGAAGGCATGTGGCGATGTTGGTACCTTCACGCCTACCAGAAGTAGTGACGCCGCGAGGCCTTTGCCGTGCAAAAAAATCGAATATTTCATGCCGGCCCGCCGTTGGAACCCGAGTGACCGCCTTGATAGCCGTGCTGAAAGGGGGTGGCGTTGCGATCTGGACGTTCCTGGCCAGGCAGGTACAGTTAATCGACGTTTCGAAATCAAACGGCAAAAAACCGCGGCAAATGGCTGTCGTGAGGTCAGCCCAGGGGACAAAATGAATCAGAATCGCACAGGTCAGCAAGAATCAGCATTTGGATTCCCCAAGTTTCCAGCCCATCTTGCCGAGCGCATTGATTATTTAGGTTCGGCAGTCGCATCCTCTGGTGAATTCGTGCTGTATTGGATGCGGACGGCGGTTCGGGCCGAAGAAAATCCGGCGTTGGATGTGGCGATTCACGTGGCGCGGCATGTACGACGGCCGTTGCTGGTGTACCACGCCTTGACCGAAAGGTATCCCTTTGCGTCGGATCGTCATCACGCATTCATTTTGCAAGGGGCCCGAGATGTGCAGCAGCAGTTTCTCAAACAGGGCATTCCCTACGTCTTCCATCTGGAGCATAGGGGTAATGATTCCCCCTATTTGAAAATACTGTCGCGGCGGTCGGCGGTCGTTGTGACGGAACAAATGCCGGTCGACCCACTGGCCCGCTGGACCAGGCGTCTTGCCGCCACGACCCCCGCAGCGGTTTTGGCGGTGGATACGGCATGCGTTATGCCGATGCGACGGGTGGGGAAGGCTTACGAGCGGGCATTCGCGTATCGCAAGGCGACGGATACGGAATATCAGCGACGAGTCCGTCAAGTGTATCGACCAACGGCGTGGGAGCCGACTGGCCTTGCGGTGCCAGCGCTGCCGCTGGAGCCACTGGATTTGCAGTCCTTGGATTTAGCCGACGCGATCAGCCAATGCCGTATCGACCATTCGATTGGTCCGGTCACCCACACGGTTGGTGGAACGCAATCCGGATATCGGAGATGGAATCGATTCGTGGTCCAGGACATGACGCACTACGCCAAACGCCGCAATGATCCGACACGACTGGGAGCCAGTCGGATGTCGGCCTACCTGCATTATGGAATGGTTTCTCCCTTTCGTTTGGCTCGTGAGGCCGCGGAGATGGACAATCAAGGTGCCCAAAAATACCTGGACGAACTACTTATTTGGCGCGAGTTGGCGTACGCATTTTGTTACTATCGCCCCGATCATGCGCGGTGGTCGGCCCTGCCAAGTTGGGCGCAACAAACCCTCCTGGGGCATCGCAGCGATCGACGTCCCGCCTTGTTCGATTGGGAAACGCTTGCTCGCGGTCGAACCGGCGATCTTTTGTGGGATGCAGCCCAGCAATCGCTTTTACGGCAAGGCGAACTGCACAATAACCTGCGAATGACTTGGGGAAAGGCTCTGCTGCAGTGGTTCGCGGACCCTCGTGACGCACTACGAACCGTGATCGATTTAAATCATCGTTACGCGTTGGATGGTCGTGACCCCTCTTCGTACGGGGGAATTTTGTGGTGTTTTGGGCAATTCGATCGACCATTTCATCCGGAAACCAAAGTGCTGGGCAGCGTGCGGACACGCCCGACAGCCGACAGCCTGCAGCGGATCGATCAGCATGCGTTTCGTAAACTTGTCTTCCGTCCGTTGGTTGAACCCGTGCCCCGAGTCGCCGTCATCGGCGCCGGCCTGTCGGGGCTGATGGCGGCTCGCGTGTTGCAAGATCATGGATTTGATGTCACGGTTTTTGAGAAGAGTCGCGGTCCGGGTGGTCGGATGGCAACCCGGCGAACCGACAGGGGGCTGTCGTTTGATCATGGTGCCCAGTACTTCACAGCTCGGGGCAAAACTTTCCGACGCCACGTAAAAGCGTGGCAAGCCGTCGGGTGCGTTGCTGCCTGGGAAGGTTTAGTTGTCGCGATCGGTCGTGACCGGAACGTCTCGCAAACCTCCGCGACCCGTCGGTATGTCGGCTTGCCTGGCATGAATGCCATCGGCAAACATTTGGCCGAGGATCTGAAGATCGTATTGCGAACAGAGATTCAATCGTTGCGTCGCGAAGCCAAAGCCTGGACACTGCTGGATTTGGAGGCCAATCGGTGGTCGGGGTTTGATGCAGTGATTGTTTCCGCTCCCGCGGCGCAGTCGGTTGGGCTGTTGTCAGGCGTAGCCCCCGCCCTGGCAGTGCGCGCCAGCCAAGCCGAGACGGCAGGTTGTTGGGCCATGATGGTGCAACCCGAAAAACCGATCCAACCGGGCTTTGATGCCGCGTTCGTAGAATCGCCCGTGCTTAGCTGGATCGCGAGGAATTCCAGCAAGGCGAAACGCCCCGCGATTGATGCGTGGGTGGTCCACGCGGGGACGCATTGGAGTCAGCAGCACCTTGAGGCTTCGCCCGAGTTTGTCCAGAATGAGATGTTGCGCGAAATGCAGCGTGTGCTGCAGCAACCCTTTCCGCAGCCGACATCGGTGATCATGCATCGCTGGCGACATGCGCTGCCGATGACTCCGCTTCCGGAAAAATGTTTGTTTGATCCTCAGCTTCGATTGGGGGCCTGTGGGGATTGGTGCGGGGGCCCACGCATCGAGGGTGCTTTCGAAAGCGGGCTGGCAGTGGCGGGTAGAATCATGGGGGGTTGGCTACTGAGGCAATCCGACCTGCAGGGCAGCGATCGGTTGTCCGGGGAGTCTCCCGTACCCCAGCAGTCGTCGCTGTTCGAGTGATTAGGGCGATTCCGCAGCGACGACGGCAAAGGCTGGCGGGACTGCAATCGCGTGGGAACTAGCCCAGGGGACCGAAAAAAACGTTGAAACCGATCGGGTTTTCAATCGCCAGGTCGATCGATTGGGTAGGCTGGATGTGGATCTCGGACCGCTTGAAGAAACAATCGTATCACCATGACCAATAGCTTGCTTGAAACACTCCTGGCCGATCCTCATCTGCTGGCGGAGCTGGAAAAACCGCAGGGTGAGCACTTGACCATTACCGTCGACCTGGGGGTTTCCCCTGGTACAGCAAACGCGGAGGGAACGTCGCTTTTGCAGGAAACCATCGATAGTGGTTCGGAGCCGCTTTCGGACCGTCAGCGTTGGCACTTACCAGAGAGGTCGATCGTGCTGCGAGGGCAGTCGGGGGCAGATGGCTGCGACTACCGCCTGTTCGGGGCTCTGGGACAGGGGGGCAGCGCGATCGTCTATCAGGCTCACCAGCGAGCCGTTGACCGTGAGGTAGCGGTAAAAGTCTTGCGAGACGAGTTGACAGAAAGTCCTGCGGCTCGCGAGCGGTTTCTGACCGAGGCCAGGACGGTTGGAGGTCTGGACCACCCCAACGTGATCGCCTTACACGAACTGGCCACGAACCATGATGGCAAGCTGTTCTATTCGATGAAGCGAATCGATGGAACAACGTGGGCGGAGGTGTTACGAGTCGAAAGCTTAGAGAACAATCTAGGTATTTTGATGCGGCTTTGCGATGCGATTCGTTACGCGCATTCTCGGGGATTGTTGCATCGCGATATCAAACCGGAAAATGTAATGCTGGGGCGATTCGGTGAGGTCTTACTAGCCGACTGGGGATTGGCCCTTTCGGTTCCGGTGCAGGTCGACGCCAATATGCGACAGTCTATCGGTGGAACGCCCGCTTATATGGCGCCTGAATTGGCCGCGGGTGCTTTGGATTCGGTCAGCACCGCGACCGATGTTTATCTGCTGGGGGCGGTCTTGTTTCATGTGTTGACCGGTCTGCCGCCCCATCACGGCGAAAACGTTTTGGATTGCATCCGCGCCGCAGCCAAAAATAAAATTCGCCCCACGCGTGTCAGCGGTGCGCTGATGGATGTTGCGATGCGGGCGATGGCGACCGCCCCGGGTGATCGATATGCATCGGTGGAAGAGTTTCAAGCCGCAATCCTGTCGTACCAGAAGCATCAGGAAAGCGAACGGATGGTCGCACGGGCTCAGCGTTACATAGAACAAGCCAATCAAGGGCAGGGATACGACGGCTTTGGAGTTGCGCTAAACCTGTTGGGGGAAGCGGTTGAGCTGTGGCCTGATAATCAAGCAGCAATCGAAACCCTCAATCGAACCCGGGTCGAGTTCGCTAAGCGGGCAATCAGCCTGGGTGATTTTGACCTCGCAATCAATCTGTTGACGCAAGCAGGTCAAGGCGATTCAGAGCTTGCCAGTCGCGTGAAAAAACGCAGAACCCAACGGCAGCGAAGGATTGAACGTGAGGCACGATTGCATTTGCTATTCACGCATGCCCCCGATCCGGTGCTGCTGACGCGGTGGCCCGAGGGTGATGTCGTGGAGACGAATGAGGTGTTTCTGGAAGGTTTTGGCTTCCAATTGAGTCAGGTGTTGGGAAAAACCGTTCCGGAGTTGAACCTGTGGCTGGAACCGGAACGTCGGCAGCGGTTTTTGGAAGAGCTGAACTTACGTGGGCAGATCGATAATTTTGAAACTCGATTCCGAAACAGCCAAGGTGGCGAGGTTCATGTGTTGATTTCAGGACGCGTTGTGAACCTGGATGGGGAATCGTTACTGGTGACGAATCTACGCGATATTACCCAACGCAAAGTCGCCGAAACAGAGTTGCGACGTAGTCAAAATCGCCTGCGAGAATTCACGCGGCTGGCGCGTTTGGGGACATGGGAACTGGATTTACAATCCGATAGGATCCAATGGAATGACGAACTGTACGCGCTGATCGACAGGCAACCGAAGCGGTGTGAACCCAACCTGGAAACGTTCTTAAAGGCACTGGTGGCTGAGGACGTCGAACCCTTTCGGCAATGCATTGAACGAGCAGTGAAAACGGGACAGCCCTACGAATTCACGGTTCGAACGAACGCGAAGTTGGGACGCGGTCGACGTTTGTTGGTACGTGGGCACCCAATCACGGATGTTAGCGGACGCGTGACTGAAATCTATGGAACCGTCCAGGAAGTGGCCGCCCTCCGCTAGCAGTTTTTTTGCACGATCTGTCGGAATGTCAGGTTGATTCGCTCGCCGACCCGCTGTTTGGTCTTGGGAACCTCATGCTTCCAAAACTGTTGCGTCGTTCCCCCCATGATCAGCAGCGAACCGTGGCCGAGTGTAAATTTCAGCGTTTCCTTGGTCTTGTTATGCCGGATGCGGAACATCCTGGTCGCTCCCAACGACAGGGAACCGATCACATTTCCCATTTCAGGCTCGTCGTCCGCATGCAGTCCCATGCTGTCTTGGCCTGACCGGTAGCGATTCAGAAGGCAGTAGTTGTACCTCCCCTCAACTGCTTCGATCCTCTGTTTGATCGCAAGCAGCGTTGGTGTCCACGGCAAAGCCACGTTTAAGGTGCCCGAGTAGCGATAGGTTATCCCTTTGTTGCCGTACGATGCGATTAATCGAGGTTGCATGTGCCCGAAGAGCCCAGGCTTTTGCTCCCAAATGCAGTCTTGCTGAATCTTGCTAAAGTATTCGTCGGCAAGTTTGATGGGCAGCAAGACTTTCGCATAACGGAGGATGCCGCCATCGCGGAGTTGGATCGTTTCAATCATGTTCGTCATGTCCACTTCAATCCACAAATGCGTCTAGCCGGTCTTTCCCAAGCTGCCAGTGGCATTCAGGTTTCCGCCAGCCGAAAATGCGAGAGAGTTTGCTCAAAAGCCGCGACCTGTTGTGCTTCCCACGAACCATGCCGGTTCAGTTCTTTTGCCATCCAGTGGGCAACCGCCGGAGCGGCCTGCTGCGCTGCGCCCGCATTTAGAAACAATAACCGGTTGCGTCTGGCCAATACGTCTTCCAAGGTGCGGGCCATCTCATGACGAACATTCCAAACGACCTCCGCTCCCGTCAGCGGATAGTCGGGCACGATCGGCACGGACAGGGCAGGGTCATGGGTGGCTAACTGTTGAATCGCGGCGGCATCCTCTCCGTAGCCATGCAAGCCGTGAAGCGAGTTTTCTTCGGACGGTGCCCCGTGCAGGCGGAGCCGCATCGTGCGGCATGGCAGCGGGGCCCAGTCGTTCCACTGGATCGCGCGGTCAATGCAGTCTTCTGCCATCTTGCGCGCGGTGGTCCATTTGCCTCCGGTGATGGTGATCAGTCCCGAGTTTGCTCGAGTGATTGCGTGATCTCGAGAAAGTCCAGCCGTTTTCTGAGCACCTGATTGGTTTCCACCCCCAGGTTGCACTAGAGGGCGAATTCCAGTGAAAACACTTAATACATCGGACCGCGTCGGCGGTTCCGCTAGGTATTCGGCCGCCGTGGAAAGCAGAAATTCTACTTCGTCCATCCTGGCCGTTGGCTCCAACACCGGACCTGGCAGTGGTGTGTCCGTTGTGCCTAGCAGTACATGTCCTGCCCAAGGAATCATGAAAATCACTCGTCCGTCGCGCGTCTTGGGAACGATGATCGCGGTATCCCCCGGCAAGAATCGTTGGGGCAAAACCAGATGAATTCCTTGGCTGGTGGATAACATGTTTGCCACCGAGGGATCGTCTTGTTTGCGAATCGTATCGACAAATGGACCAGTAGCATTAATGACAACCCGGCCGTGAATTTGCAGCACTTGTTGCGTTTCCAAGTCGCGGCAGGTCACGCCAACCACTTGGCCGGATGCGTCTTTTAAAAGCTGCTCCACCGGGCAGTAATTGACGGCGAGACCGCCATGATCATTTGCGGTTCGTAGCAGGCTGACTAGCAGGCGGGCATCGTCGAATTGACCGTCGGAATACAGGATCCCGCCAGCTTGCCAACGCGGATGGAGCGTCGTTACGCGTGCGAAACAGTCACGGCAGGACAGCCCGCGAGCCTTGCGGAATCCACTGCGGCCTGCCAGCAGGTCATACATTTTGAACCCCAGGCCGTACCAAATCCGTTGCCACCATTTGCCACAGGGAACCAAGAACGAAACCTCTTTGACAATGTGGGGGGCGTTGGACCGCAGTCGCGATCGTTCTTGCAGGGCCTCACGGACCAACGCAATGTTTCCCTGGGCCAAATACCGCACGCCACCATGAACCAGTTTGGTCGATCGGCTGGAGGTTCCTTTGCCGAAGTCATGCTGTTCCACAAGCACGGCGGACATTCCGCGAGTGGCGGCGTCCAGCAGAATACTGGCGCCGGTCGCTCCCCCGCCGATAACGATCACGTCCCAGGGGTCCGTTTGCTGTCCGATCCGCTGGAGGTTGGCCGAACGTTGCATGGTTATCAGGTGTTCCACAGGTTCACGAATTCGGGCAGTGCGTTTCATAGGTCGGGGGCCTGCCAATCGCACACGCCCTACGCAGCAGACGGTGTTTGAATCACTTTGCTGGTGATTCCCAGGCCCGCGATCGCTGCAATGCCTCCTGCCACCGTGCCCGTCGCATCCGTGCCTGCTGGGCAGGCATCCGAGGGTGAAAGATTCGTTCGGCTTTCCATATCGATTCGATTTGCTCCAGCGAATCCCAAAAACCGACCGCCAGCCCGGCTAAGAATGCGGCCCCCAATGCCGTGGTTTCGATCACTTGAGGCCGTACCACAGGGACTTGCAGGATGTCGGCCTGAAACTGCATCAGCAGATTGTTGGCCGCCGCGCCGCCATCGACTCGCAGTTCCGCAATGGGCACGCCGGTGTCTTCTTCCATTGCGGTTAAAACATCCGCAACTTGAAAAGCGATTCCTTCCAACGCTGCACGCGCCAGGTGCGCTTTGGTGGTTCCTCGCGTGATTCCGACGACGGTGCCGCGCGCGTAGGCATCCCAGTGAGGTGCTCCCAAGCCGGCAAACGCCGGCACTAGATACACACCGTCGGTATCGGGGACTTGCCCCGCCAAATCCTCCACTTCGGCCGATGTTTCAATCAACCCCAGTCCATCTCGCAGCCACTGAACAGCCGCTCCGGCGATAAAAACACTCCCCTCCAACGCATACTGCGTCTTTTGGTCGATCCTCCATGCCACGCTGTTAAGCAGTTTTCGTGACGATCGGGAGGTTTGGTCACCCGTGTTCATCAACATGAAGCAACCGGTCCCGTAGGTGTTTTTGGCCATCCCATGCCGGGTGCAATTTTGGCCAAACAAGGCAGCTTGCTGATCACCAGCGGCCGCCCCCAGCGGGATCGCTTCCCCTAGTAGGTGGGGATCTGATTCTCCGTAACGCTCGCTGGTGCAGTGAATTTCTGGTAATACGCTGGCAGGTATCTCCAGCAACCGCAGCAACGCATCATCCCATTGTCCGGTCTCCAAATTCATCAGCATGGTCCGCGAGGCGTTGGAAATATCGGTGATGTGCAGTCGCCCGGAGGTGAGATTCCACAACAACCAACTATCGATCGTGCCAAATGCAAGTTCACCGCGCTGGGCCAGTTCCAACGCACCGGGGACCTCGGCCAAAATCCAGCGTAGTTTTGTACCCGCAAAGTAGGGGTCAATCACTAGGCCAGTGCGTTCGGTGATCAAGGGGGCGTGCCCCTGCATTCGTAAGGCATCACAGAAATCGGCGGTGCGACGATCCTGCCACACGATCGCCCGATGGATGGGCTTGCCCGTGGCACGGTTCCAGACCACCGTTGTTTCACGCTGGTTGGCGATCCCAATCGCAGCGACTTCGTTAGCCGCGATGCCACCGTCCTGCATCACTTGACGCGCGACTGCAAGCTGTGAATGCCAGATTTCTTCCGCGTCGTGTTCCACCCAGCCACCCTGCGGATAGAACTGTTGAAATTCACGCTGCGCGACGGCAATGATGTTGCCCTGCCGATCAAATAGAATGGCCCGAGAGCTGGTCGTGCCCTGATCAAGTGCCAACATCGCCCGCATGATTGGTGCTCCCGGATAGATGCTACCGCTGACGACAGCCTATCCCGGTCCTGCGATGCAAGGCCGGGAAAGACACGTCAACAAGGCAGTGGTTGATGGTCCGCTACTTTGTTGGGTCAGCGAACCGTGAAAAATCAGGCCCGATCGATGTAACGATTAAAAACACTTTCTAGCAATTCCTGACGCCCACTCTCGTTGACCGGCGGTTCACCTTGCTGCAGGGCTACGTCCGCCAATTCGCTGAGCGACGCCTGCCCCGCTTCGATCCGCCGTCCCAGTTCGCTGTCCCAACTGGCGTAGCGCTGCTGCAGCGGATGCTGCAAAGCACCTTCTTCGATTATCTTCGCGGCGATCTTCAAACCCTTGGCAAACGCATCCATGCTGCCGATGTGAGCGTAGAACAAGTCGATGGGCTGAAAACTTTCACGCCGGACTTTAGCATCAAAATTCACTCCGCCTGGTGACAGGCCGTATTTTAGTAAAACCAGCATGATCTGCGCGGTCAAATAGTAATTGGTGGCAAATTGGTCGGTATCCCAGCCCAGCAAAAGATCGCCGGTGTTTGCGTCAATCGATCCCAGTGCCCCCTGCATTCCAGCGTATTCCAGTTCGTGCATCATCTCATGCCCCGCCAGCGTCGCGTGGTTGGTTTCGATGTTCAGCTTGAAATGATCGGTCAGGTCATAGCTGCGAAGAAAGTTCAAACAGGCCGCTGCATCGGAGTCATACTGGTGCTTGGTAGGTTCCTTCGGTTTGGGTTCGATCAAAAACTGGCCAGTAAAGCCAATTTCCTTTGCGTAATCGACCGCCATGTGAAAAAAGCGTCCCAGGTGGTCTAGTTCGCGTTTCATGTCAGTGTTTAGCAAGGTCTGATAGCCTTCGCGTCCACCCCAAAACACGTAATTGACTCCGTCCAATTCCTTGGTCACTTCCAGGGCTTTTTTGACCTGAGCGGCGGCATAAGTGTAAACGCCCAGATTGCAGGTTGTTGCCGCGCCGTGCATATATCGCGGATGGCTGAACATATTGGCCGTGCCCCACAGCAGCTTCACACCTGTTCGTTCCTGCTCCTCCTTCAGGACCTTAGCCACCGCATCAAAATTGGCATTGGTTTCCGCCAAACTGCCCCCTTCAGGCGCGACGTCTCGATCATGAAAAGCATAAAAAGGGGCGTCTAATTTCTCGAAAAATTCAAATGCCACTCGAGCACGGCGGCACGCATTCTCGACCGAATCGGAGCCGTCGTCCCAGCCACGAAGCATGGTGGGGCCACCGAAGGGATCACTGCCCGTTGCGCGAAACGTGTGCCAGTAGACAACCGTGAATCGCAAATGCTCCCTCATCGTCTTGCCAGCGACGACCTCGCTCGGATTGTACCAGCGAAATGCGAGAGGATTGTCCGAATCGGGACCTTCGTATTGGATCTTACTGACTTCGGGAAATGCAGTCATGGTGCCAGGAGCCTTGTTCGAGTAGATGTCCGCACCGGTGTCGAAGCACTACCATAGCGATCGACCGGCCTTGAATAACGTGCCCCATTATGGCGATCTTTGCGGCATTCTCCAGAGGACTGCGGGGACGGGAAGCACACCGCGATCAATCTGCCCCGCTACTTTGCCTCCGCCGATCCTGGTCTGCCGGGCGGAGGCGGCAGATCCAGGGGTTGGTTGCTGGCCTGCTGGGTCTGCTGGAATTGACGCAGCAACCCATGGACTGCCTGGAATTCGGGGCGGGCTGACAAGGCTTGATACTGCCGATCGTTTGCGACAACGTTGAAACGATCCAGCACGTCGCGGACCTGTGCGGGCTGTGGCAGGTTCCCCGTTGTCAACATCTCGTTGGGAACCCTTAAATATTGCTGCCAAGCTTCGCCCACAACGCTATACAGTCGCGGCAACGCTTGGCCCAACTGGTGACGTACAAAGTCGACGTCGGCGGAGCGATGCTGGTGGATCAGGCTGTCTTGCTGAAATGCCGTGGGGAGAACTTCTGGACCACCAGCGTAAGCGGCAATCGTTTGGGTAAGTTGCTGAGCGGCGGGAGGAACGATCACGGGCTGGCCGGGCCCCGGGGAACGATAGTACTGGGCCCCCGCGACCGGATCAATTTGCAGCATGGACCCGTCGATCGAAACGCCAGCGAACAAGCCCCGGCTACGTGAATAGGAGTAGATTTCGGCGCGCAACTGACCATCGGTGGCGATCGCACCCTGCCTGCCGAGTGGCCCAGCGGCGGCAGCGGCATCGGCACCAATGGTCAGCTTTCCAGCCAAAATCCCTTGAACGCTCTGCGGCGATTTGAAAACCAGGATTAAATCCGAGGCTTGTAGTCCGGCCTGCCAACCGATATTTCCACCAGTCAGCGTCAGGAACACGGGGGCGTGCCAGATGCCGTCCGCTTCACGCACGAATAAAAGCCCGCGGCCGTGCCGGGCACCAATGATAAAGCCACCCTTGAGCACGTTGGGAATGATTGCCACGCCATGGGAATTTGCCAACATTGCTTGTGGAATAGGTGTTAACGCATTACCCATCGCCTCGCGCAAGACGTCGCTAGCTGCAAGCACAATTTGTTCTTCTTGATATTGTGCCGCCGCGGTGGGCAACGCTGAAACCCAGACGGCACAAACCAGGAAACCTGGTACGCAGAGACGACGCATTGATTACTACTCCTACCCGCAAGGATCAAAACCACAGGCTCCTACATCCTCGCGAAATTCTGCTTGACGGGGAAGGTGTCAATAGTCGAACCAAAGGCCTAGGCCGTAGGATTGCTCGCGCTGAGCAAAGAACGAGTACTGATTGCTACGACCGTTGTAAAACTGCCCGCCAAACCGCATGCGGCGACCCGAGTGATGGGCGTTCCACAGCCAGCCAGCCTGAATGGTGATGTTGGGTTCGTAGTTGGTCACCTGCATGAGGTCGACGTTGATCGCCGCAAAGGGAACGCCAGGCCTGTGGTACTGCCACGTTGCGTACTCGGCACCAAATTGGAACTGCAAGTGCTTGGCACCCCCGGATGCTTTGACTGCGACGGCCATCTCCCCGTACAACCGGACCGGTTCGGACCATTGGTAGGCAGAGCCGAAAATTAACGACTCGGTCACGTAATTGATGCGATCGAAGGATTGCGTACGCACCATTAGTTCGTCGCCGACGTGGGAGCTCCAGTGGGAGTAGCCGAATTTGTGAGACCAATTCCCCGTCGCATGGGTAATTAAAGTGCCAAAGCGGTAGTCGATCGCATCCACATCTTCGTTTTCCAAGTGATTCATCCTGGTCACGACGGCCCCTTCAAAGTCCCACTGCCAGCCTTCGGCGTGTACCGACCCGGGCGTTCCAAAGCGGATGAAACCGATTCTCCCCCCCAACGTCGCATCGCTGTACAGGTTGCCGTCACGGTCGGCTGTGGTCACGATTGAGTGGCGAGGCTCCTTGGGGCCAGCTAGATTCGACCGATACAGCAGGCCATCGGGTAAGCGATAGCGTTTCCACTGATTCGATTGCCATTGCCTAAATTCTTCCTCGACTCCAGGCACCAACCGATCATACTGGGGGTTGACCATGGGGGGGGGCAATAAATCTTCTTCGTCGAATACCATTGGTTCGACAAACGCTTCCTGGGCAACGACAGTGGGTGCGCCGCACACCAGCCACAGGAAAATCCAGAATGAGTATCTACTGGTCTTTCGGCCAATCATTAGCATCCTGCGTCGACATGCGCGGTTAGCGGCCTACTGCAGCCCCTTCAGCAGTATCGGAAAAGCGCCGCGGTGGCGCGAACGTTTTTTCACTAAAAACCGCAAATCCAGCACGACATCTAGGGCTAACAAAATCAGGCCCGCCGGTGCAAACCCGATTGCCAGCCGAAACGTCCTTTGCCTGCGAAGTATTGCGGAAACCTCCAGCAGGACTCTGCCTCGTCGCTAGCATTCCGTCGCCCGCATTCCGCTGGGAATGCTTTTAGGCGCTGAAGGCACGTTGAGCTGAAGCGATCGACACTGTTTCCGGACGGTCCACGCGATGCCAAGGTTGTCTGCCCAGACGGTTTGATTGGGGGATGCAACCCAAGGCTTGTCGCAGCCCCGATACCTGCTCTGGAGATAACTCAATGACGCTTTGCACAAACCAGCCGACCGCTTCGCTGAAGGATTCCTGCCGCATGTGAATCACGGAGCTGGAGGATCCCGCAGGCATGACCAACACCGTCCTCTTGGTCTGTTCCGAAGAGGGAAGGATTGAAATGATCCGTTCGGTGGAACTGTGCATGAGGAGTTAACTCCGCGAATACAAGATCTCGGGGAAAGCGATTTCCAGATTATGAGCACTCATCGCACCGTCAGCAATCCCTTAATGAGACGCATTCTCATTTTCTTGGCAAGTTTTTGGTCGGACCTTTGCGGAACGGAAGCGAATCGATACGCTATCAAACCGTTCTATGCCTTGCTGAAAAATACCGACAAAGGAAATTTGATGGTTCCACAAGACGCCGATCCGCTCAATACACGCAAGGACGCAATCCGGAAAACCGCGCACGCGAATCGACGTGAACAGGCGAACAAAGACGAAGTCAGCCAGGTGATCACTGACAAGGTCCTGTCGTTAGCCGCTTATCAATCTGCTGGGTGCATCATGTGGTATGTCGACGTTCGCGATGAAGTTCGCACACGGCATGCCCTGCCGAAAGCAATCGCATCGGACAAGCGAATTGTGGTGCCGTTTTGCGTCGATGGAGAGTTGGAACTGTTTCACCTGCAGTCGATGGACGAGTTGGAAATCGGCATGTACCGGATTCTGGAACCGCGGCAGGATCTCCGCGAAGTCGCAGCCAAGCGAGTTCAAACAAAGGAGTTGGACCTTGTCTTGGTGCCTGGGGTTGGCTTTGATTCCAGCGGTGGTAGAACGGGGCACGGCAAAGGTTACTACGATAAATTGCTTCAAAATGCTCGCGCGGACGCACCTCTGGTCGCGTTGGCATTTGAATGCCAGATTTTCCCGGAAATCCCAATGCAGTCGCATGATATCTACATGGACTACGTGGTGACAGAGGCTAACGTTTACCAGGGCAAAGGAAGATAGATGGCAGTGATCCCGTTACAGGATCTGGTGGAGGATACGTATGCAGAAGGTTTTCGCAGCATTTACGGCGAGGTCCTCATCACTGCGCGCGATCAAAGGTGGCTGCGGCACGCCGTCGCGGCTGTCACGGGGCACGCGTCCAGTACGATTATGTGCGATTGCGAGGCGGGAGTAGCGCAGTGGATTAGTACCGCCCCTGCTGGGCAGGCGGCGACTCCCGATGGTCGTTGCGGTGCGGTGGTCCAGTTTCATGTTCCGAGATTTCGGAAGGATCGTCGCGAGCATTTAGAACGGGTCATGTTGGCACGGATCAGCCAGAACGTGTTGACTTGTCCTACGGCGCGCTGTTTCAATCGACTGGACACGGAAGATTTTTTTCAGCTAGGTCGCAAGGTCGCTTACTTTGGTGACGGCTATCAATTTCGTACCGTAAGGTACGGGGGAACCGGGTGGGTGATCCCGATTTTGGCTGGTGAATTCTTCCTTTCTCGACGCTTCGGTTTCCGTGACGGAATCATGGGGGGCAACCTATGGTTTATGGGGGCTAGCGAGGATGCAGCGTTGGAAGCAGCGGAAAAGGCGGCGGCGGCGACCGAGTCGGTTTCGGGGGTTATAACCACTTTCCCCGGAGGTGTGGCCGCCAGTGGCAGCAAAGCAGGCAGCAAGTATTCGTTTTCCATCGCCAGTACCTACGCAGAATTTTGTCCGACGCTGCGTGGCCAGTTGGGGCCTAAGTCCAAGGTTCCTGAAGGGTGTGGGTCGATCATGGAAATCATCGTCAATGGGGCCGATTTACCTGCGCTTCAACAAGCCACGCGGGCGGCGATCCAAGCAGCAGCCGACACAGAGGGGCTGCTGCGGATCAGTGCCGGGAATTACGGCGGGCGTCTGGGGAAAAGCTTTATTTATTTGCACGAGCTTTTGTGAAAAATTTGTGTTGTCACGGGTCTCGGTGCAGGTTCTCATGGATGTGCAACCAGTTCTTCTGCCATCACCTTCGCAAAGTACGTCAAAATTCCCGTGGCTCCGGCCCGTTTGAAGGCCAGTAAGCTTTCCCTGCGTACCTCGGGCAAGTCCAGCCATCCGTTTTGCGCCGCAGCGTGCAGCATCGCGTATTCCCCACTGACTTGGTACGCAAACGTGGGCACGGCAAAGGCATCTTTGATCCGGCGGATAATGTCCAGATAGGGCATTCCCGGTTTGACCATCACGCTGTCGGCACCTTCACGGAGATCCAGCGCGACTTCATGCAAGGCTTCGTCGCTAGCGGCCGGGTCTTGCTGGTAGGTTTTTTTGTCTCCCACTCCCAGGTTCCCAGCCGAACCGACCGCATCGCGAAATGGACCATAGAAGGCACTTGCATACTTTGCCGCGTAGGACATCACTTGCACGTCGACAAATCCTGCCGCATCTAATGCTTGCCGAACTGCTCCGATTCTCCCATCCATCATGTCACTCGGGGCGATCACATCGCATCCCGCCATCGCTTGCACAACGGCCTGCTGTTGCAAGACCTCCACAGTTGCGTCGTTAACGACGTATCCGTTTTCCACTAGACCATCCTGCCCATGGCTGCTGTAGGGATCCAGGGCCACGTCGCAAATCACCCCCACAGCATCGCCGACCTCGCGTTTGATCTGCCGTACCGCTCGGCACACGAGGTTGTCAGGGTTCAGCGCCTCGGCCGCATCCTCGCTTTTCAATTTCTGTGGGGTGACCGGGAATATCGCGATTGCCGGAATCCCTAACTCCGCTGCAGCAACTGCAGCTCGTGCGGCCGATTCAATGGTCAAGCGTTCGACCCCTGGCATGCTGGGGATCGATTCGTTGGCGGGACCGTCGATCAAAAAAAGTGGCCAAATCAAATCACTGACAGCAAGTTCGTGTTCGCGGACCAATCGACGGGACCAATCGTGCTTGCGCAGACGTCGCATCCGAGTGGACGGGAAATCGCCTCTAATAGCATGAACCATATTGTTTCCGTGTTGCAGATTGAACAAAACCAAGCTGGTTGCGAGCAAGGCAAACGCGTTGACAATCCTCAGGAGGCCAAAGCCTATCAAAGCGAGGAAAATGTCAGAACCAAAAGGGCGACAGATCCTAGGTCGATTCCGTTGCCGCGAGCGTGCAGGCAAAATCCAGCCGCGTGGCCAATTTTCCTTTCAGGACGACACGGCCCGTCAGAAAATAAGCATTTGCGACTTGATCTTGCAAGCGAACCTCGATCTCAACGCTGTCCCCTGGGCCAACTTGATTTTTGAACTTCACGTTATCGGCCCGCGTTGCTAACGGCAGAAAACCCTCCCCCAGCGGATGCAGTTGGCTCAGCAGTACTGCACCGGCCTGCATGCAACATTCCATCAAAATCACCCCGGGGACAATCGGCCGCGCCGGAAAGTGCCCCTGAAGGAAAAATTCGTCGGCTAGAAATGTTTTGCGGCACACAATCTGATTGCCTTCCCGCTGCAGAACCTCATCCAGTAGCCGCATGGGGGGGCGGTGCGGGATTGCTGCTTCAATCATTTCGACGGTCATGTCCGGCCTGTTGTTTCTCGGGTCGATCTCTGTTGGGCATCGCAACATCCAACCAGCGTGTTTGCTAATGTAGGCATTCGGCCACGATCATCCCAGGAGGCTGAATTACAATCCCGGCTCGACTGGTCAGGAATCGGGGCCGTTTCCATAATCTTCCCATGCAAGGGAAACCAAATTCCGTTTCATCCTGAATTCACCAAAGATTGCTGGACATGACAACTTATTTCTCTGTTGGCTCCGCCACGACCGACCTTACAACCACTGACCTGGTTGCAGCATTGCGGGAGGTTTTTGCGAAGCTGGGTGTGCGGCGCCGCGTCCTCATTCTGCCCCCTGATTTTACTCGCCTGCCCAG
>SLFV01000284.1 GCA_007124075.1 Roseimaritima sp. | reverse complement strand
TTGGCGGTTGACGCTGAACGGCGAAACGATTTTTCCATTCGGAACGCTGGATCAAGGCTGGTGGCCCGACGGCTTGCTGACACCCCCTTCGGACGACGCGATGCAGTCGGACATCCGGTTCCTCAAGACGGCCGGTTTCAACACGATCCGCAAACACATCAAGGTGGAACCGCGGCGGTACTATTACCACTGTGACCGCTTGGGGATGCTGGTCTGGCAAGACCACGTCAGCGCGATGGCGGACAACCCGCCGTGGACCCGTTTGCAACCCGATCCCGAGGATCCGGTCTGGCCCGCAGCGGCGCATCGCCAGTTCATGACCGAACTGCAACGGATGGTCGATTCCCTGTACAACCATCCGTCGATCGTTCAGTGGGTGCCATTCAACGAAGCGTGGGGCCAACATCAGACGCGGGAAGTCGGCCAGTGGTTAATCGCGTACGACCCGACGCGTTTGGTCAATATCGCCAGCGGCGGCAATTTTTTGCCGGTCGGTCACATCGTCGACCATCATCAGTATCCCCACCCGGACTTTCCCTTCGATCTAGGGACGGACGGCCGGTTTGACGACTTTGTCAAAGTGGTCGGTGAATTCGGCGGCCATGGCTATCCGGTGCCAGGGCATCTGTGGAGCACGCAGACGCGGAACTGGGGTTACGGCGGGCTGCCCGAAAACCGCCAGGAGTGGATCCAGCGATACAGGGAATCAATCCGGAGGTTGGCCGAACTGCGCAAGCGGGGAATCGCCGCGGGTATCTACACGCAGACTTCGGATGTCGAAGGCGAAATCAACGGCTTGTTGACGTACGACCGCCGCGTACAAAAGCTGTCAGCGGAGGAGCTGCGGGCGATCCACGTGGATGCCGGGCTGGCCACCGCCCCGCCCGGGGGCGATGATAGTCAAACCCCGCCGGATGCGGACGCTGCGGCCTGGCGCGGCCCGCCCGGCCAGCCGCGGCTACCCAACATCGTGGTGTTCCTGTCCGACGATCATACGTGGCGCGACAGTTCGGTGTATGGTTCGCCTGATATCGCAACGCCCAACATGGCCCGCCTGGCCGCCGCCGGGATGACGATCGACAATGCGTACGTGGTCTCGCCCAGTTGTGCGCCCAGCCGCGCCAGCCTGCTGACCGGGTTGTACCCGGCCCGCAACGGTGCCGAACCCAACCACTCGCGGCCGCACGCCGAATTACAGAAACTGCCCGCTTACCTGCAGCAATTGGGCTACGAGGTCGCTGCGTTCGGCAAAGTCGGCCATTATCGGCAGACGCCCGAGTACGGTTTTGACGTCGCGCGACACTTCGGTTACCACGAAGACGTGGCGGTGTCCCAGGCGCTGCAGTGGCTCCGCCAGCGTCGCAGCGACCAACCGCTGTGCTTATTAGTGGGCACCAATTGGCCGCACGTCCCCTGGCCGAAAGACATCACCGGGATCGACCCCGACCGGCAAGTCATTCCGCCCAATCACGTCGATCACTCGGCGACGCGTCAGGCCCGTGCGCGGTACGTGGCGGCGATACGCACGATGGACCGGGAGCTTGGCGAAGTTTGGGATCTGGCCCGCGAAGTGTTGGGCCCCGACACGTTTTTCCTACACACCAGCGACCACGGTGCCCAGTGGCCCTTTGGTAAATGGAACCTGTACGACGACGGCATCCGTACGCCGCTGATCGCCAGTTGGCCGGGACGCATCACCCCGGGAACTCGTTCCGGTGCAATGGTCAGTTGGATTGACATACTGCCCACCCTGGTTGACGTCGCCGACGGCCCGCGACCGCTGGGAATCGACGGACAGTCGTTCTTACCGGTGCTGGAAGGCCGCGCAGCCGAACACCGTCAGGCGATCTTCACCACGCACAGCGGCGACGGCAAAAACAATGTCTACCCGATCCGGGCGGTCAGCACCCGTGACGGCTGGAAGTATATCCGTAACCTGCACCCCGAATTCCGCTTTACCACGCATATCACGACGCAGCCCGATCGCCACCCGTATTGGAAAGGTTGGTTGCAACAGGCCGAACAGGACGACGACGCGCGCCGCAAGGTCAATGCCTACCAGCGCCGCACCGGCGAAGAACTGTACTACACCCCCGATGATCCGTATGAACAACGCAACGTGATTGACGACACGGAGCATGCGGATCGGCTGCAGCGACTCCGCATGGCCGTGGACGCTTGGCTGGACGACACCGCAGACACGTTGCAGGTCTTTGGAGAACCGAAACGGTGGTAGGCGGACGGCACTGCCGCTGGCACCGTCTTTCTTCGATCCCCACTTCATCCCGCGATCGTGTGTGAAACGCTGCCCCGCATCCATCGATGGTTTTTGTGCATGCGGTAACATGTAGTGAACGTAACGATTGTCTGTTTCTATTGCTCGGAAATGTCGCGATTTATTGCAAGGTGTATTGCAACCATGACTACCGAAACCAAACTGTCGACCAGATCCGCTGGCAACTTTTTCCAAGCGACTCGCTTACGGAGGCTGGGGGGGTTCTTGGCCGTGATGGCGGCGATCGGCATTGCGGCCCAGTTTGTCCCGTGGATTAATGATAATTCCGTTCGTAATGTCATATCTGTCTTGGCTGCAACATTAGCTTTCCTGGGGTTTGCGATTTGGTTGATCAGAGGCTGCTTGCAACAGGGAGCTGTGGTTCTGGCGATTTGTGTGGGTGTGGCAATGTTTATACTGCCCGTTTCGCTGGTGCGTATCCGTGGCTTCAGCGGTGCGTTTCTACCCGACCTGGAGGTTCGTTTTTTTAGCCGGAGCAAACCCCCGCTTGCTTCTCGACCCGTGGCGGTGCCCTCCGAGGTTGACCCGGAAAAACGGCTTGCCACCGCCGATTTTACGCAATTTTTAGGAACACAACGTACCGGTGTGGTTCCCCAGCGTGCCTTTAAAATGCCGCTAGCGGTTGCTCCCGCCAAGTTGTGGCAAATACCGTTGGGCGAGGGCTGGTCGGGGTTTGCCGTTGTGGGCGATCGCTGCGTGACGCAGGAACAACGTGGTGAAGTGGAAAGCGTGACCTGTTATCGGTTGGAAGACGGAGCGTTGCTGTGGATTCACGAAACGAACAATCGCCATGAAACCACGATGGGCGGCATCGGGCCGCGGGCAACGCCGACGATTCAGGATGGAAGGGTATACACGCAGGGTGCTAACGGCTTGGTATTGTGCTTGGATCTGTACAGCGGAACCGAGTTGTGGCGTCAAGATTTGCTGACGCTGGCGGGCTGGTCGGCGGAGGAATCGATCGCGGCGATAGCGTGGGGACGCTCGGGTTCACCGCTAATCGTGGATTCCCTATGCGTGTTACCCTTTGGTGCGCCATCGGCGGATTTTCAAGGTCGTCAGCATGACGGCATCGCCTTGGAGGGACGCAGCCTAATCGCCTTGGATGTCCAGTCGGGGGAGGTGCGGTGGACGACGGGGGATGATCAAATCAGCTACGCCTCCCCGATCTTGATGACGCTGGCCCAGCAGCGACAGATTGTAATAGTTAATGAAAAAAGCGTTTCGGGTCACGCGGTCGAAGATGGGAAAACGTTGTGGACCGCACCGTGGCGGGGCAGCAGCAATTCCGGCGCGAATTGTGCCGCGGCGATGCAAGTCGACGAAACCGGATTTTTGTTGGGAAAAGCCTACGGCCGAGGTAGCGAGCTGGTGGAACTGAGGGCGACCGATGAGGGCTTTCAAGCGGAAACGCGGTGGGCCAAGTCGTCGCTGTTGAAAACTAAGCTAACCCACGCGGTGGTGCAGGGAGGTGTAACGTACGCATTATCCGATGGCATGCTGGAGTGCGTGGACCTGGATGCTGCCCGACGCTTATGGGCCCAACCACGCGGCAGGCGGTATGGGCACGGTCAGTTGCTCCTGGTGGAGGACACTTTGGTGGTCCAGTGTGAAACCGGTGAGATCGCATTGGTGGCGGCGCGAACCGATCGCTTTGAGGAACTGACGAAGTTTTCCGCGTTAAGTTCAAAGACTTGGAACATTCCGGCCGTGGCTGGCAACCTGCTGCTGGTTCGCAATGATGTCGAAGCGATTTGTTTTGAACTGCCACCGCGTTCCCGTTAGTTTCCCGTGGTGCCAGAGGCAACGGCAAACCAACCAAGCTCAGACACGCACCCTAACCCCCTTCGTTGCAACCTTTTCTTCTTCCATAACGATCGTTTCACATGGGACTTTCGCCAAAGTAAACCTGCGCCGCCGTATCACGGAGCAACCATCGCTTGTCACTTGCCGTCAGGATCTCCTCCGGGGCTTGGTCAATCAGGTCAATCGAAGCCCGGTAGGTGTGCTCTCCTGCGACTTGAAACGGACAGTCGCTGGCCCACATCAATCGTTTGGCACCGAATGCTTTCAACACGCGCTGAATCATCGGCAGCAGGTCGTGGTAGGGCGCCTGCTTGGCACCAAGGGCGTAAAAGGCAGACGTTTTGACGTAAACGTTGGGAAAGCGAGCCAACGCACAGAGCGCATCCAGGTCGGCAGAACGGATCACACCATCAATGCCAATCCGGGAAAAATGATCGACCACAACCGTTGTCTTCGGGTTCTTGCTGCACAGCGCATCCACGACATATAAATCGCCCGGATTGATCAGCGGACAAATCGCCAATTCATGATCGGCGCAGAGCTTCCATAAACGTTGCATTGCGGGATCGTCCAACCAACGCCGCGCTGCGGCTCCCGTTGCGTAGGTCCGAAAACCACGCACGCCCTGATCGCGCAGCGATTTCACTTGCGCCAGCAAATCGGCAGCCCGAGGATTGATGACAGCCACCCCAACGAAGACGCCGGGGTGTTGCGCGATCACATCCAGCATATACGCATTGTCATCGCCATAATAGCTCATCTGAATCAGTACAATCCGATCGACGTTGGCGGGCTTGCAATGAGCGAATAAGTCGCCTGGCGTAAAGCTGGCAGGCTGCATGTCAGATTTTCGGAACGTCGGGTCCAGTGGGTAGACCACCGTATCGGTGGTCCATACATGAACGTGAGCATCAATCCACCCAGGATTGACTTGCGTCGGCAGGTTGCTGCTCGATTGGCTGGACTGGCTGTATCCGGGCTTGCAGTCACCCGACCGGTAGTTGATTGCGATCGCGGCACTGGCAAGGCCAAACTTACAAAATCCGCGTCGTGACTGGTGGTTCAACGTCATGCTGTAGGATCCCGTGGAAGAAACGTAACCGCTCCCAACATCTTAGCCTCTGCGTGCCAATCCGATGGTACAAATCGGGCATTGCTTAATCCGTTTTCGCACCCTCAGCCACAAATCGAAAATAAATTTCTGCCGCGGCATTCAATTGAGTCACATCAATCCACTCATCGACCGTGTGGGCTTGGGCGATCGATCCAGGCCCAAAAACCACCGTCGGAACACCCGTGCTGGAAATCATGGCGGCATTGGTGCAAAAGGGGACCCCAATCGCTTCGTGTTTTCCTGCAACTTCGTTGATCGCACGCAGCAATGCTGAGGCCAGCGAGGCATTGTGATCGTCACCCAACGCGGGGCTGACCAACCAGGGGGGCATGCAGGAAACCCGCGGTCCCAGATCGTGAAACGCTTGACAGAGCGACCGATAAATTTCCTCCGGTTCTTCCCCAGGGATCAATCGCCGGTCGATTTCAATTTCGCAGTGATCGGGCACGATGTTTACCGCCGTTCCTCCTGCGATCCGCCCCACGCTTAATCTCGCTCCACCGCATCGCGGATGGACAGTCAGGCTGGATTCCAGTTCGCGAGCGATCTTCGCCAAACGCTGGACCACCGTAGCCATCGTATAGATGGCATTGTCGCCAAGTTCCGTCTGACTGCTGTGGCAGGCATGACCGTTGGTGATGACGCGAAATCGCAAGACTCCCCGATGCGCGACCACGACATCCAGGTTGGTTGGTTCAGCAACGATCGCAAACGTCGGAGCGGTAACCAGTCGCTGGGAGGCACTGCGTTGCCCGGTCCAATATGCAACCAGGTGCCGAACTCCCTCCGCCGTAGCCTCTTCATCACAACTGCAACTCAGGATCACGTTGGCCGCATTGCGGGGGCGTTCTTGAAACAAGCGTGCGAAGGCGTGCAGCATGCTGGCCATACTGCCCTTCACATCGGCCGCGCCACGACCGTAGATTCTTCCTTGGTGTTCCTTGGGAGTGAACGGCGGGATCGTCATCCCGTCAACGGGCACCGTGTCTTGATGAACATCCCACAGAACGGTTGGGCGATCAATGCCCGCATCGAAGTAAGCTAACACGTTGTCCCTGCCGGGCATCACGCTAATGCGCTCACAATCGGCACCCAGATGGGAAAAATATCGCTCCAGCCAATCACTTAGCCGATGTTCAAGGTAGATTTCGCCATCGACGTCTCGGCCCATCGGACTAACGCTAGGAATCGAAATCAATTTGCACAACAGTTCTGCGGGGGAAGCAAGCTGGGTTATCATGATGACTGGATCAATCGAACTGTATAAAGCACTTGCTGCCGGTTCCTCAGAGGAAACCCGTTATGGCGATACAACAAACTGTTTCAATCAAAGACCTCGAAGCCGCCG
>SLFV01000148.1 GCA_007124075.1 Roseimaritima sp. | reverse complement strand
CGTCCTGGATGACGTAATCGACGTTGCGTCGCAGGCGATACCGTGCCATCAGCGCGGCATGAATGTATTCGCTCCAGGGACGCAGCAAGTCCAACCCACTGGCTTTACGCTGCAAAATCTGTTTGCACCGTTGCTCCCCCGCCGCAGTCAATTCCATTCGCTCCGCGCCGTGCAGCCAGCGCCAGTCCAGTCCTTCCGCCAACGAATCACAAACCGCATAGGCCAGCCGATACAAGTGAGATTGCTGATCGGTTGTCGCCGCAGTGGGGGGCCCTGCCAGAACCAGGGGCGTGGCGGCTTCGTCGATCAGGACATGGTCAATTTCATCGATGACCAACGCCGCTCGGCGTTGATTCAACAGCACCGCCGGGGCGTCTGCAGTCCATGGTTGTTGTTTTCGTTGCCTTTTAGCCACCCGGTCACGGAGGTAATCGAATGCCAATGCATTGGCGGTGCCGTAAACGAGGTCGGACCCGTAGACCTGACGCTTTTGATCGTCGGGGTCCCGGGGCAGCAGACATCCGGAGGTCAATCCTAATTCCTGAAAGGCGGGCTGGAACAACTGGCAATCGCGGCGCGCCAGGTAATCGTTCGCGGTCGCAACGTGGACAGCCTGCCCCCCCACGGCTAAAGCAGCGGCTGCCAGCGCGGTCGCCAACGTTTTACCCTCCCCCGTCGCCATCTCCGCAACGCCCCCGCGAGCCATCACCACTGCGGCATGACGCTGAGCGTCGTGGGGAACCGGACCACCGCGCCGCTGAATCGCTAGGCTAATGAGAGCAATCGCCCGCGCCAGACGGTCGCCGGAATCACTGTCACCGACGTGAGGGTGTGCCCCGCGTGCTAAATTCTGCAACCGCAGGGTGTCCAGCTCCTCCCGCAGACAACAATCTCGCAGTTCGCGTTCCCACGTTGCCGCCTGTTGGGCGATCCCCCGGCCGTTGGAAACCTTTGCGGCTTTATGTCTCAGGACCTCGGGTACGGTGATCATTGTCGTTGTTCCTCCAACAATGGATCCGCCAGTTCATCCAATTCCTCCTCGACCAGCATTTCCAGCGGTTGGCTTTCCGACGACTGACGCAGCAGGAGCCCCAGCGCACGATGCAACCGCACCACCGCCAAACTTAATTCTGCTTCGGCAACCGCAACCGCCGCTTCCTCGTCGGCCTGTCTGGCCTGGGCGTCGATCAAGGATTCCAGCAACAAGATCGCCGGTCCGTCGGCCAGCGGCGTCAACCTCCACCGTTCCTCCAGATAGACACGTTCCTCCGCTGCCGCCGCCAGCGCACGTTGCCGCTGACGGTAGGTTTGAAACGCAACGTCCAACTGATTAAACCCCAGTTGGACGTCGGCCTGGGTCTGCTGCAAAGCCGCCTCGTACTTGCTTAACGCGTCCTGCAGCTCCAGCTCACGTCGTCGTACTTGGCTGCGTGCCGCCCGATTCCCAGCGGGCTGTTCCCACACCAACCCCAGATTGACACTGGGCCGCCCTTCGGCAAACTGATTACCAAACGACGGAAACAACTGCCGGTTACTCGCCAGGCCAGCGACATAGGAGCCCGCGATCAGATCCAGCTTGGGCAACAACTGATTGCGACTGATCCCCAACCGTAACCCCGCCATGCGAACCTCTCGGACCGCCTTGGCGATCTCCGGTCGCCCGGCCATTGCCACTTGCAAAGCCGCCTCGCGTTGAAACGACGGTGGCGTTTCCAGGATGTCATGTTGCGTGACCAGTTCCGTCTGATAATCGGTCTGCCCTAACAGCCGCCGAAGCGCGACTTCGTAGCGATCCGCCAGCGCGGCGATTGCCATCAATTCCGCCTGTTGACGGGCCGCCGCAGTTTCGGCACGCAGGATCTGCCGAGTGCCGGTGTCCAGTGTCGCCCTGGCGTGCAGCGACTGGACCAACAACGCCGCTTGCCCAGCCGCACGTTGCCGGATCAGAAACGCCGCTCGACTTTGATACAACGCCCAATACGCCTCCGCTACATCCAGGATGTAATCCTGCAACCTAGCCAGCGAGTCCGCCGAAACCGCAGCGGTGGTCCACTGCGCCTCCACGATGCGTGCGTAGGTGAACTCCTTGCCTCGACCCGCCATCAAGGGCTGCGTCATCGTCAGTTCCAGCCGCGAGGTCGACTGGGGGTTGGGAATCAGGAAGTTGTTATTGTTTCGTTGCCAACCCGAACGTTGCGCCAATTCCCACTGTGCCCCGCTGCTGCTGTAGCGACGCAACCCGGCCGCTCCCGTTAACCAGTCGTCTTCGAAACGACCATCCAAATCACCGGTCGTCAAAATATTGCCGATCGGTTCACTGCGATTCGCCCAGTTGGTTTCCAAAAACCGGTTCCAATCAAACGCTGCCTGCTGTCGGGAGATTTCGGTCCGTTGGATTTGCGGAGCCAAACGGATTTGCCGAACTTCGGGTGCCTGCTGCAAAGCCATCGTCACCGCCTGGTCAGCCGTAAGTGGCAGCGTCGCCGCGCCGATACCGAGCGATTGCCGTACTTGCTGCCGCCACCAGTAATCTCCTGCCGCCGACGGAAGCCTCCCCCGATCACTAGGTTGACTTTGATCTTCGTCGCGATTGTTGGGTGGATCAGCCTGACCGCCCGGTGGTGTTGGCGGCGCGGGGAGCGTTTCCGCGGGGCCAAGCGTGGGCGAATCCGCAACCGCTACCGTCACGGATTTCTGAGGGAATGTTTCCTGAGCAATTGCGACCCCGCCCCCGCCGCGCAGGCCAACACAGCACAGCATCAGCAGCGTTCCAATCGAATTCCGTCCCCAAGGTCGCAACATTCCTATCCATTTGCTGCAGCGAACACAAACAAGCAATCAGCGATCCGCGACTCCGTCTCGGACCTTTTCAACGATCCTGCTTGAAGCGGGCACACGAACAAAATCCAACACCATCGAAAGGTATCGACCTTCTGACCGCGCTGCTTGCCGTTGTCTTGCAAGCTAACGGTTGTACCGATCCCCCTCTTCGCCCACGCTACGAAGCTGGTTCTTGGGCCTTCCGTCTGGGCCGGGTAAACGGTCGACTCTTCGGGCCGGAGAGAACGTATAGCGGGAGGGGCTAGCTGTCAGCGTTAGGCGTCAGGGGTTAGCACAGTCAACCGGAGCAGGTAGCTTCCCATTCCCGAAAAAACTGGTTGCTGATCTACCTCGGCTCATGCGCTTGCGGCGAAGCGAAAGATCGATCGCGAAGTCCTTTCCCGGCAGTTACTCACGGGAAAATCTAGCTATACTGCAGGTGTTCCGTAAACACCCTGTTTCGCAAGCCTGGAGACTTTGCATGACCGATTCGCCCCGCCCGCGTTCCAGTCGTCGCGAATTGTTGAAGGCTTCGCTCTTGGGAGGCGCCGTCATCGGTGCCGCCGACACCTCAAACCCGCTGGTTGGCGCTGCCGCGGATAACGAGGCAACCGTCGTAACCCCTCAAAACCTGATTGCCGCCGAAAATGCTCGCCGCGGTGCTGACGATTGGCAACTGACTCGGGTCCGTACCGACGGGCCGCGGGGGTTTCGTGCCGCCGATATCGAAGGTTACTGTTCGCGCCAAAGCGTCAAGGTGGGCCAGTCGATTGACATCATGGTCTCCACAGCGAAAGAGGTCCCGTTTCGGATAGAAATCTTCCGCACCGGATACTACGCCGGGAAGGCCGCCAGAAAGATGACAACCCTGGGGCCGTTTCCTGGAAAACCCCAACCGGTGCCGGAACCCGAAGACAAAAACCTGCACCAATGCCGCTGGCGGCCTTGCTGTACATTGACCATTCCCGACGACTGGCCCAGCGGTGTTTACCTTGGGCGGTTGACCACCCAGCAAGACGGGACGGGATTCGGTTACTGGCAAAACTATGTGATCTTCATCGTCACCGATGATCGTCCCGCCGATATTTTGGTTCAGTGCTCCGACAATACCTGGCAAGCCTACAACCGCTGGCCGAATGACTACTCTCTGTACACCCACCCCGATGGGGTTCAGGGACCGTGGGCCGAGGTTAGTTTTGATCGTCCGTATGGGAAATACGCTCAGATTTACGACAACCCTCAATCGCTGGGCACCGGCAACTGGTTGTGTTTCGAATTTCCCTTTGCCTACTGGTTGGAATCTCAGGGATATGACGTCACCTACTGTTCCAACAGTGATATGCTGACACCCGATCGTGTGCTCGAATGCAAAGTGTTGCTGAGCGTAGGGCATGACGAGTACTGGGATTTGCGACAATTTAACAGCGTTGTCACCGCGCGAGACGCCGGGGTGAACATCCTGTTTTTTAGCGGCAATTCGGTCTGCTGGGTCACCCCCATGAGCGCAGGTTGGGATGGTCGCGAAAACCGAGTGATCTTCCGCGGCGGTCCCTACGGTGGTGATTACGAATATGCCCGGCAGCGCGAACAACTATTCGGCCCTTATCCCCACCGCGGACCCGACGAAGGATACTTAATTGGTGCCCGCAATATCCGCCCCGTCAATGGTGGTGGCGACTGGGTTTGCCAACAGCCAGACCACTGGATTTTTGCCGATACCGGGATGCGTGCGAAAGACGCGATCCCCGGCTTGGTCGGCTGGGAATTTCATGGCGACCCCGCCGATATTCCCGGTCTGGAAGTGATCGCCAGCGGCACGGCATTGAACAGCGGAGTCAACCCTGCACCGTGGCACGCAACGATCTATCCCGGTCCCCGCGATAATTTTGTGTTCAACGCGGCAACGATCTTCTGGTGCCAGGGTTTGTCCAGTCCGCCTGGGCACATGCTGCCGTGGTCCCATTGGTCGCGTCCCCACGGGCCCGACCGTCGCGTCCAACAAATTACCAAAAACCTGCTCGCCCGCGCTCTTGGATAGCAACCGTGCTACTGGATCGTGCAACTTGACCGTGCGGCCGGATAAAAGAAGGATACGCCAACCGCCGTGACTAGTCGACATTGGGATTACCAAGAACATCTGCACCTATGCTTGTTCGTGCTGAAGTGGTTGGTGATAGGCCTGCCCATGGGCGCGGTTGTCGGTTCGGCGATCGCGCTGTTCCTATGGTCGCTCGATGAGGCCACCGCGCTGTTTTGGCAAAACCCCGGTCTACTCTATTTTCTGCCCGTGGCCGGATTGTTGTCAGGTTTGATGTACCATTTTTTCGGGGGCGTAGCCGAACGAGGCAATAACTTAGTGATCCAACAGATCCACGACGCCGGGCATGGCGTTCCCCTGCGGATGGGACCGCTGGTCCTGCTGGGCACGCTGATAACGCATCTGTGCGGCGGATCGGCTGGCCGCGAAGGAACAGCGGTACAGATCGGTGGCAGCTTTGCCGCCGCCCTGGGCCGCTGGTTACGGCTGGAACCGGAGGACACGCGGATCATCCTGATCGCGGGAATGGCGGCGGGATTCTCCGCCGTCTTTGGGACCCCGTTGACGGCAGTGATCTTCTCGATCGAAGTATTGGCGATCGGCCGGATGGGGTACCAAGCCGTCATCCCGTGTGTGATTGCATCGGTCATTGGCGACCAAGTCTGTGCGTCTTGGGGCGTTGGGCATGTGCATTATTTTGTCCAGTCGATCGCCCCGCTGGCGACTCCCCCCGAAGCGATCACGCTGGATTGGCTGCTGACCGGAAAGGTCGCCGTGGCGGCGATCGCGTTTGGATTGGTCAGCGTCCTGTTTGCGGAACTGACGCACGCAATCAACCACGTTTTTCGTCGCACGATCCGCCACCCCTGGCTGCGTCCCGCCGTCGGTGGCCTGTTGGTCATCGGACTGGTTTGGTTGCTGGGTGCCCGAGACTACCTGGGGCTGGGGGTGATCTCGAATCCCGCTGTCCCGGGTTCGGTATCGATTTCGACCTGTTTCTTGGTCGGAGGCGCGGGGCTGTTCAGTTGGTGGTGGAAATTACTGTTCACCGCCGTGACGGTTGGCAGTGGATTCAAGGGGGGCGAGGTGACGCCGTTGTTTTTCATCGGCGCCGCACTGGGCAACGTCTGCGGTCAGTTGCTGGGGGTACCGGTCGATCTGATGGCGGCGTTAGGGTTCGTGGCGGTTTTTGCGGGGGCGACCAACACGCCGTTGGCGTGTACGATCATGGCGATCGAATTGTTTGCCCCCTTCAATGGCGCACTGCTCAGTTCCGGGTTTGTCGTCTACGCGACGATCGCCTGCTTCTTCTCCTACATCTTCAGCGGACACAGCACCATTTATTCGGCCCAGCAGATCGGCGTACCCAAGACGCTGCACCGGCGCGTCTTGCGGGCGTTGAAAAACGATATGCCTCCGGCCCCATAAGATCCGACTCAGCCAGGTGGCACGGCAAACTGAAAACGTTCAATCTGCAGGCAATTCCCGCGCAGCGGATCCGCATCAATGATCGCACCGCAGATTCGCACATCGGCGGTCGCCACATAAAAATGAACCGGCTGGAAGGTCGTCGTGGTGGTCAGCACCCGGTCGATGTCGCGACCGATGATGCTGTGGTACGGCCCGGTCATGCCAACATCACACTGAAATCCCGTCCCCCCGGGAAGGATCATCGTATCGGCAGTCGGTACGTGCGTATGGGTGCCTAAAACCGCGGTCACTCGTCCG